>JAQGMN010000351.1 GCA_028292345.1 Polaromonas sp.
ACGTGCTCAAAAGCGAGCGCTGCTGCGGCGAATCGGGCACGCTGGGCGTGACCCGGCCCGACATCTCGACGCAGGTGCGCTTTCGCAAGGAAGAGGAAATCCGCAAGGGCGAAGCCCAGCTGCGCGCATCGGGCGCGGTCCCTGCCACCGGCAATGTCAAGATTTTGACGAGTTGCCCAAGCTGCCTGCAGGGCCTGACCCGTTACGGCGACGACCTGCAGAATGGTCTGTTGGAGGCCGACTACATCGTGGTCGAGATGGCCAACCAGATCCTGGGCAAGGAATGGCTGCCCGAGTATGTGGCGGCGGCCAACCATGGCGGCATTGAAAGAGTGCTGGTATGACGAATATCGCGTGCCCCTTGTGCGAGGCCGATGGCGGCCTGCTGGTATTTCGCAACGAAACGCTTCGCATCATCCAGGCCAGCGAGGCGGGCTTTCCGGCGTTCTACCGCGTGGTCTGGAATGCGCATGTGGCCGAGTTTTCCGACCTGTCGGCTGCTGAACGCCAGGTTTGCATGCATGCCGTCGTGAAGGTCGAGCAGGTGCTGCGCAGCGAACTGCAGCCCGCCAAGATCAACCTGGCCGCGCTGGGCAACATGGTGCCGCATCTGCACTGGCATGTGATTGCCCGTTTCGAGGGGGACAGCCACTTTCCGGCGCCGGTCTGGAGTGCGCCGCAGCGTCCGGTGGACGAGGCGCAGGTGGCGGCACTCGCATCGCGGTGCATCGGCGTCAACCGGCTGATCGCCGAAGCCATGGCGCTTTGAAGCGCCCCCATTCATTTATTCAGAAAGCGAGCCACTCTTATGGCAGGTCTTCAAGCCGGGTCACCGACCCCCGTGGCGCTGACGGTGCACAGCCAGTCGCGCCTTCTCGAAATCGCCTTTTCAGACGGCGCGCAGTTCAGGATTCCGTTCGAGCTGATGCGCATCTATTCGCCCTCTGCAGAAGTGCAGGGCCACGGCCCGGGGCAGGAAGTGCTGCAGACCGGCAAGCGCGAGGTCAATGTCGTGGAACTGGAGCCGATCGGCAATTACGCCGTCAAGCCGGTGTTTTCCGACGGCCACGAGAGCGGGCTCTTCACCTGGGACTACCTGTACCACCTGGGCGCCGACCAGCGCCAGCTGTGGGACGACTACGAGCGCAGGCTGAAGGCTGCCGGCGCCCTGCGCGATGCGCCCATGGCCGTGGCCGGCGGGCATGGCTGCAGCAGCCACTGACGCGGCCTGCCTTTGTTGCGTCCTTGATTTTTACACGCAACTCCCGCAATGACCTGAGTCAGCGCAGGGTTGTCGCTGTCAACCGGCACTTTGCCATTTAGCATTCACTCTTTATGACAACTACCCACTTTGGTTTTGAATCGGTCGACGAGCAGGACAAGGCGCGCCGTGTGCGCGGCGTCTTCGATTCGGTCGCGCCCAAGTACGACGTGATGAACGACCTGATGTCGATGGGCCTGCACCGCGCCTGGAAGGCCTACACGGTGATGGTCGCCAATGTCAGGGAAGGCCATCAGGTGCTGGACATTGCCGGCGGCACGGGCGACCTGGCGCTGGCATTTGCGCCCAAGGTCGGCGCCAGCGGGCGGGTGGTGCATACCGACATCAACGAAGCCATGCTGAGGGAAGGGCGCAACCGCCTGCTGGACGCGGGCGTCTGCCTGCCGACGCTGGTGTGCGATGCCGAACAACTGCCTTTTCCCGATGCCAGCTTCGATGTCGTCACTGTGGCATTCGGCCTGCGCAACATGACGCACAAGGATGCGGCCCTCAAGGAAATGAACCGCGTGCTCAAGCCCGGCGGCAAACTGCTGGTGCTGGAGTTTTCCAAGGTGGCCAAGCCGCTTGAAAAAATTTATGACTGGTATTCGTTCAAGGTGCTGCCCAGGATCGGCAAGCTGGTGGCCAACGACGATGCCAGCTACCAGTACCTGGCCGAATCGATCCGCATGCATCCGGGCCAGGAAGAGCTGAAAACCCTTATGAAGAATACTGGCTTTGGCCATGTGGATTACCACAACCTGTCTGGCGGGGTGGTGGCATTGCATGTTGGAATTAAGTGCTGACAGGTGATGCAGCAGTTTGCTGCAAACAGTTTGAGATTAATCTGATGAAGGAGACGGTATGAAAATTTGGCAAGTGATTCTTTCCGCAGTATTTGCGGTCACCCTGACCCTGTCGGGCACGCCGGCCGATGCCAAGCGCCTGGGCGGTGGCAGTTCGATTGGCAAGCAGTCGTCCAACGTGACGCAGCGTCAGGCGCCGGCCAACAATGCGGCCACGCCTTCGACCGCGCCAGGCGCGGGCGCCGCTGCGGCAGCCGCACCGAAAAAGCCGTGGGGCGCCATGCTGGGCGGCCTGGCCGCAGGCCTGGGCCTGGCCTGGCTGGCTTCATCGCTGGGACTGGGCGGCGCTTTTGGCCAGATCATCATGTTCGCCTTGCTGGCGCTGGTGGTCATGGTGGTGATCGGTTTTGTCATGCGCCGGCTCAAGGGAGGCGCGGCAAAATCGCCGGGCGTCGCCCGGGCGCAGTCGCCTTTCGCCTTCCAGGGCGCCGGCAACGCGCCTGAGGCTACGACGGCGCGAAACTACAGCCCGGCCAACGTCGGCAACGACGCATCGGCTCGCCCATGGGAGCGCAGCGCAACGGCTTTTGACGGCAATGCCGCCGCGCCTGCAGCCAGTGGCTCGATGATCGGTTCCGGCCTGGCCGGCTCGCAGTCCTGGGGCGTGCCCGCCGGCTTTGATGCCGAAGGTTTCCTTGCCGCCTGCAAGTCCAACTTCGTGACCCTGCAGGACGCCTGGGACCGCTCGGACATCCAGAACCTGCGCGCCATGATGACCGACGACATGCTGGAGCAGATCAAGACGCAACTGGCCGACCGCGAAACCCACACGGGTGGCACGTCGAACAAGACCGAGGTGGTCATGCTCGATGCGAAGCTGCTGGGCATTGAGGAAATGAGCGATGTGTACATGGCCAGCGTCGAGTTCTCCGGCATGATCAAGGAAGACGCGTCCAGCGGCGCCAGCCCGTTCCGGGAAGTCTGGAACATGACCAAGCCCCGCACCGGCGGAAGCGGCTGGCTGGTCGCCGGTGTCCAGGCACTGCAATAAGCGGGTCATTCAGGAAGCAGTGATCCCTTAAGGACAAGCCAGGGACATTAGGCCCCAGGCGCTTTTTATCCTGCAAAATCGGAGACGTATGAATAACACGTCTCCTTTTTCATTTCTGGAATCCATCGCCACCCGTTTTCAGCCGCCTGCATGGGTGGTGGACGAAGGGCAGCAGCGGCTGGTACTTTTTCTCAACCATGTTCTCCTGCAGGAAAAGCAGGCCCAGGAACGGCTCTTGCGGCAAAAAGGCCGTGTGGTGCATTTGCGCTGGGGTTTGTTTGCTATTGATTTAATAGTCACCCCAGCCGGCCTTGCGGACCGTGCACCGGCGTTCTCAAAGCCGGACCTGGTTCTGTCGGTTGCCGCTGAATCGCCGCTGGCGGTGGTGCAGTCGGTGCTGGCGGGCAAGACACCGCCCGTCAAGATCGAAGGCGATGTGCAGCTGGCGGCCGACATCGGCTGGCTGGCTGAAAACTTGCGATGGGACGCCGAAGAAGACCTGTCCCGCCTGATCGGCGATGCGCCCGCCCATGCGCTGGCTGGCGCCGGCCGACGGCTGGCCTCAGGCCTCAGGCAGTTCTTGACCCAGGGCCCATTGACGCCAGCTGCGCAGACCCCGGTTTCTTCCCCCGCGCCTGCGGAGTCTGCCGCGCCGCCGCGCAGGACCGCGCCTGTCGCGCCCTTGCCGCAGGCGGCAGCGAGCCGACCCGAGGCGGGCGCAGATGCTTCCGGCTCCGCTGCCCACGGTGAAGCAGCAGCCCGTCCCCTGCCTTCTGACGCAACCGGCACCCCCGGCCCGGCAGGCGATGCATCGCCCATGCCGCCCGGGGCGGCTGCATGAGCCGGATTTTCCGGGGCTTCATCATTGTCTGGACCGTACTGCGGTTCGGGCTGGACGAGCTGGTCCTGTCAAGTTTCGAGAAGCCATGGATTCGACTGCTCTCGCGCATCGTGTCGTTCGGGCGCAATCTCAAAGCCCCCCGGGGAGAGCGCCTGCGGCAGGCGCTGGAACACCTGGGGCCGATTTTTGTCAAGTTCGGCCAGGTGCTTTCGACCCGCCGCGACCTGCTGCCGCCCGACATTGCCGACGAGCTGGCGCGATTGCAGGACCGAGTGCCGCCGTTCCCGTCTGACGTCGCGGTGGCGATCATTGAAAAGTCCTTTGGCAAGCCGCTGGACCGCATCTTCGAAAGCTTTGACCAGACGCCGGTCGCCAGCGCATCGATAGCGCAGGTTCACTTTGCCACGCTGCCGGGCGGCCGCGAGGTGGCCGTCAAGGTGCTGCGGCCCAACATGGTCGCTGCTTTCAGGAAAGACCTGGCGCTGATGCGCATGATGGCCGGGTGGGTCGAGCGCCTGTCGAGCGACGGCAAGCGCCTCAAGCCGCGCGAGGTCGTGGCCGAATTCGACAAGTATTTGCATGACGAACTGGACCTGCTGCGCGAGGCCTCGAATGCGGCGCAGCTGCGCCGCAACATGCAAAGCCTCGACCTGGTGATGATTCCGGAGATGTACTGGGACTATTGCATGCCCGATGTGATGGTGATGCAGCGCATGTACGGCGTTCCCATTGGCCAGACCCAGCGCCTGCGCGATGCCGGCGTGGACATGAAAAAATTGTCGCGCGATGGCGTCACCCTGTTTTTCACCCAGGTGTTTCGCGACGGGTTTTTCCATGCCGACATGCATCCCGGCAATATCCAGGTCAGCCTGGCGCCCGAAACCTTCGGCCGCTATATCTCGCTGGATTTCGGCATCGTCGGCACGCTCACCGAGGTGGACAAGGAATACCTGGCGCAAAACTTCAGCGCCTTTTTCCAGCGCGACTACAAGCGCGTGGCCGAACTGCACATCGAATCGGGCTGGGTGCCGCCGGCCACGCGTGTCGATGAACTGGAGTCTGCGATTCGCGCCTGTTGCGAGCCCATGTTCGACCGGCCGCTGAAAGAGCTTTCGCTGGGAATCGTGCTGATGCGGCTGTTCCAGACCTCGCGCCGCTTCCAGGTCGAAATTCAGCCGCAGCTCGTGCTGCTGCAAAAAACGCTGCTCAACATTGAAGGACTGGGGCGCGACCTCGACCCCGACCTGGACTTGTGGAGCACGGCCAAGCCTTTCCTAGAGCGCTGGATGCTGGAGCAGGTGGGCCCTGAAAAACTTCTGGCCCAGTTCAAGGCGGAAGCGCCGTCGTACGCCAAACTGCTGCCCATGCTGCCGCGTCTGATGGCGCAATACCTGAAGGCCGGGCCGCCAGCCGAGCACAACCGCCTGAACGAATTGCTGGCGGAACAAAAACGGACCAACAAGCTGCTGCAAAGCCTGATCTATGGCGGCCTGGGTTTTGTTCTGGGGTTGATCTTCATGCAACTGGTGTTGCGTATTCGGCTGTTTTGAGGCGGCATGTCGTTCCGAGGGCAGGCGGGTGAAGTTTGGTCAGCACGACTGAGCAAGCCCTATAATTAAAGGCTTTGCACCGACTGGCCCTGGCTGGCGGCAAACTCCCGGAAAACGAGCCCACGCACCATGCCTATCTACGCCTACAAATGTGAATCCTGCGGATTCGCCAAGGATGTACTGCAAAAAATGTCGGATGCTCCCTTGTCGGTATGCCCGCAATGCAGCGCATCGAGCTTCAAGAAGCAATTGACCGCAGCTGGTTTTCAACTCAAGGGTTCCGGCTGGTATGTCACGGATTTCCGGGGCGGCAACAGCGGCGCACCCGCTGCAAAACCGGCTGAGACATCGTCCGATGCCTCCGTAGAAGCCGGCAAGGCTTCTCCGGAGGCTGGCAGCACCGCTTCTGCAGCAGCAACGCCGGCGGCAGCGCCACCGGCAGCGGCTTCTCCGGCCCCATCAAGCAGCAGCAACAGTCCCGGCAGCGGCGCTCCCACAAAACCGTCATGATGAGTTCGATACGCCGGTGGCTGCTGGCTGGTCTTCTGGTTCTTGTGCCGTTGGCCATCACGCTGGCGGTGCTCAACTGGATTGTGGCCACGCTCGACCAGACCCTCTTGATTCTGCCGGTGGCATGGCACCCGGACAGGTTGCTGGGTTTTCATCTTCCCGGATTTGGCGTGCTGCTGACGCTGGGCATCGTGTTGCTGATGGGCGCCATTGCCAGCAACTTCCTGGGCAGAAAACTGCTGATGGTCGGCAACGCCCTGCTGCGCCGCATTCCCATCGTCCGGTCGATCTATTCGAGCGTGAAGCAGGTGTCCGACACCCTGTTTTCCGAAAACGGCAACGCCTTTCGCAAAGCGCTGCTGGTGCAGTGGCCGCGCGAAGGCGTCTGGACCATCGGTTTCCTGACCGGGCTGCCGGGCGGCGACGTTGTGAACCACCTGCCGTCGGACTATGTGAGCGTCTATATCCCGACCACGCCCAACCCCACCGGCGGCTACTTCGTCATGCTCAAGAGGGCTGAATGCGTTGAGCTGAAAATGAGTGTCGATGAGGCGCTGACCTATGTCATTTCCATGGGCGTCGTGGTGCCTGCTGCCCGCCCTGTTTCCTCGCTCAATCCCCCCCTGTAAACAGCGCAGCAGCGCTGATCACCCCGAGTATTTTTTATGGCTATCGCTGAAACACAAGGCGCTCAAATGCGCACCACCTACTGCGGTCTGG
>JAQGMN010000399.1 GCA_028292345.1 Polaromonas sp.
TTGGTGTAGCTGAAGATCAGCGTATTGGCCATTTCGAAGCCGTCGGAGCCGCCACAGCAGCTGAAGTTGGTCAGAACCTGGTTGCCAGCGCCGGTGAAGCTGCCGTCTTGAATGTCAAATGCCGTGAAGTTGGATTTTTCATAGGCCGTCCAGCTGATCGTGTTGAACGGAATCACGGTGCCGCCGCAGCCCGTGCCGCCCACGCACGTCAGCCCGGCGGGCGAACTCACGACGAGCAGGGCTGGGGAATTGCCGCTGCCCCATTGCGCCCTGAGCCGGACGCGCACGCCGCCCGCCGGCGTGGTGGCCGGCGTGCCCGCGCTGGGCACGCCGGTCACCGCGGTGGGCGTCGGGCTGATATTTGCGCCCGTGACATTGAAACTGACGTTGTCGATCGCCCCGCCTGTTGAGCCGACCTGCAGCGTCACAATGCGCCGGGTGGCCAGGGGAATGAAGACAAACACGGCGCCTGCCTGCTGCATGAACAACATGCCGGCCGCCAGGCCCGCGGCCATCCGCAGCCGCCCTGGCCCGCGCCCTGGCCCGCCCGGGCGGGCGGGCCGTTGCAAGCCCGCCGGCGCGCGGGGGTCAAAAGGCAATGGCATCTGGCCGTGGACTTAAATCGAGGTGGCGGTGTAGGTCACGGTTTCGGTGTTGGTGCCCGCGCTGGCGGCCAGCAGGCCGGCGGCGCTCACCGAATACGTCCAGGTCGAGCCGACCAGGGTGTTTTTGGCAACGGTCGTTGGTGTGCCGCAGGCGGTGGTTGCGCCGGGGTGCGCCAGCGCGCCGCCTGCCAAAGGCAGCGAGTTGGCCACCGTGATGTGCGCCGAGGTCAGGCCGCTGGGGCCGGTGAACGCTGTGGTGACCGAGCAAGTGACCGATGCGCCGCCGCTGGAGTTGGTCCAGCTCGCCGCCGCCACCGGCGTGCCTGCTGCGGCCGTGAAGATTGGGGCGGTCTTGTCCCAGCCAGAAGGCAGCGAATCGCCGGTGCCTGCTGTTGCGACGGCCGCCGCGGTGATGCCGCCTGGAATGCCCGGGTTGAGCACGGCGCTCAGCGTCACGGTGTCCACCGTGGCGGCGTCCGAGCCGACGCGCAGCAGGATCAGCTTGGGCACGGCCACCGCAATGTTCACCTTGGCGGTGGCGACGACCGTGCCGGTGCCTGCTAAGTTGTAGCCATAGGTGCTTTCAGCCTGGGCGACGCCGCTGGCCAGCGCCATGCATGCGCCGGCAGCCAGCGCGAGGGTTGCGAGTTGCTTGTTCATCATCATTCCGTTTCAGTTGAGGTTGCTGGACTGGGCGGGCCCTTGCGGCCATGGCTGGACGCTGAAACCCGGGTAACACACCCTGGGCCCGTGCTTTTCTGCTTCACGGTCAGTCCCCCACCCGCACCACAGGGATGCGTGCAGTGGCCTGGCCGCGTAGCGGAACGTCGATGCTCAGACGGTTGTCGGCCGCCGCGCCCCAGGGCAGCGGGATCGATTCGGGCCTGAGCGAAAGCTGGTGGCGGCCCGTGGCCACCAGCGGAAATTCAAACCTTCCCTCACGGTCCGTGGTCACGCGGTAGCGCTGATCCAGGAACACTTCCACCAGGGGGACGCCGGCTTCGTCGGCTTGCTGCTCGCCGTCACGGTTGCGGTCAAGGTAGATGACGCCGCTCACGCTGCCGGCGCCTGCGGCTTGCGGGTTGCGCAGGCCGAGCGACTGATAGGGCGTGCCGTGTGCGCCTTCCCAGCGCAGGTAGACATACAGCGACCTGTCATTGCTGCGGTACAGCTGGGGCGCGGAAAAACTCGAGCCGCTCGACTGCACCACGGCCTGGTTCAGGCTGAGGGCTGCGCCCAGGCGCCAGCCCTTGCCCAGGATGTGTTCGGACTGCAGGCTGCCCGACAGGCCGCGGCTGGTGGACAGGTTGCCGCTGCGCGAGGTGTAGCGCAGATGGCCGCCCAGATTCCAGTCGGCATCGGCCCAGTACCTGAACACCAGGCCCGCTGTCGGGTAGGTTTGCGTCTCGCCGCCGCTGCGGTCATGCGCCAGGCCCAGCGTGGTGGTGAACTCGGGCCGCATGGTTTCGTGTTTGCCGGTGATCCAGTCGTGTTCGAACTGAAGCTCATCCCCGGTGGCAGCGATGCCGTTGGCCACCAGTGCTTCGTTGCGGTGCACGGTGGCGCTCAGGCGGCTGCGTCCCCAGTTGTCAAAACGGGTGGCGTAAAAAATGCTGGCGTTGATGCTGCGCGAGCCGCCGCCCAGCACGCTTTTCTCGGCCCCGTGATAGCGGAACTGTGCGAGCGAAAAATTGCCGCCCCAGGACGACTCACGATCGAGCCGGTACTGCGCATTGCCGCTCAGTCCCGTCCGGGTGCTGGCCGGCAGCAAGGCGTCGCTGCGCGCGCTGACCTGTTCGTAGTCCAGGCCGCCGCCCCAGTTCAGCCGGCTGCCGTCATGGTCCACGCGCCAATAGCCCCCCCGGTTGTCGGAGGCCAGCGTGTAGTCGCCGAACCGCAGCTTCGGCCCGGCGCTGTAAACGCCGAATTCATGCCGGTAGCGGCCCAGGCGCACGCCACCTTCCAGAAACATGCCGTGCGCCGAGTCATGGCGGCCGCTCGGGTTGCTGCTGGCCTGGCTGCGCAGCAGGCTCAGACGGGCCTTCCTGCTGCCATCGGTCAGCAACTCGTAGCCATACCCGAATGCGGCAGCCGCGCTCTGCACGGTTTCGTCTGCCAGCGAGCGGGAGTGCGAATCATCGAAAGGGCCGGCGGCGCCATACGGGTTGAACGCAGCATCGCGCACCCCGGTGGCGCGGTCGACTTGCACTGCGGCAAACAGCCTGTCGGAAAACCGCTGGGTGTAGCCGGCCCAGGCAAGCGTTCCCTGGCTGCGTTCGAAGCCCGGAAAGGGTCCGCCCACCATGGCGCCGCGTTCGCCCAGCCCGGCGCGCAGGTCAATGTCCCGGCTGAAGATGCGGGTGCCCAGGCCGCGAACCGCGCTGCTGCCCAGCGACAGCCGGTAGCTTCTGGCCAGTCCGTCGGTGATTTCGCTGTAAATGTCACCCACCGAGGTGTCTGCGAACAGGCTGGGAGTGAGGGGAAATCCAAGATTCCGAATCGTCAATCGGCCGGAACTGCTGTCGTTGGCATGGCCCAGCAGCCCCGTGCCGATCAGCTCGTTGCCCTGGCGCGAGCGGGTATCGGCCTGCAGCACCCACTCGCCATGGCTCAGGGTTTCGCTGCGAAACTCGCCTCGGAATCCCCATTCACTGGCGCGCTGCCGATCAAGTCCCGTCAAGGCGGCTTGTGCAAGGCCAAACCGCGATTCCACCGAATACGTGCGCAGGCCAAGATCCGCCTCGGGGGCCAGCGCGTCGTCGGCAAGTGAGTCATTTGGCAATGTGCTCGGATCCATGACCTTGTCCTCGTAGGCTTTGGGCTTGCCCTCCATCAGCTTTTTCATCCTTTCCTGCTCTGCCTGAAACCGGTCCAGCGATTGCACCTGGGCCACCGTCTCGACTGCGCCCGGCCTCATGGCGGATGCGTCGCCGGTGCCTGCAGCGCTGGCCGTCACCGACAGGACGCCTGCACACAAGGCGGCGCCGCACTGGCCTGAGAGCCTTGCCCAGTCAAAGTTGTCCTGATGCGCTGATTCCAGACCTGCAATGCACACTGAATCTTCAGAACGGCAGGGCAGGGGCATGGGCTTTCATGAGCTGGAAAATAACAAGTTACACAATAAAACAATAACAGCGGCGAAGGAAGTGGCTGTGGCGATCTACAAGGCTGTCGTTACGGAAAAAGAACCAAACACAAAAAATTTTGATTTATTTTGATACAAATGGCTGCTTATTCTAGTAAAAAGTTACCTAAAGACGGGTGATCCGGCGGAAGTTTGAGGTTATTTAATATTTGTTACATTTTTCATAATTTTTCATTGCCGGTGCAAAAGCCATGCAAATTTCAAGGGAGTCAACGGTGTTTTTGTCACATTTTTCCGCTTTGGGTGCCATGCGAGTCCCCTTGTTCTGTCTGGATGTGGCGCCACATCAGGGTTGACAAAGCAATCGGTGGCGGTCTTGTGGCAGCCAGTCGTTCATTGATAATTCCTGACGCACCGCAAACCAATCGGTCCCTGATTTCTTCACCCTTCCTGAATCCATCACCTCATGAGCAAACAAACCCGTCCCTTTCAAGCCGAAGTCGCCCAGCTCCTCAAGCTCGTCACCCATTCGCTGTATTCCAACCCGGACATCTTCCTGCGCGAGCTGATCTCCAACGCGTCGGACGCCTGCGACAAGCTGCGCTTCGAGGCGCTGAACGATGCCGGCCTGTATGAAAGCGACAGCGAGCTGAAGGTGCGCGTCAGCTTCGACAAGGCGGCCAGGACCGTGACCATCACCGACAACGGCATCGGCATGTCGCAGATCGAGGCCGTCGAGCACCTGGGCACCATTGCCAAGAGCGGCACCCGCGACTTCGTGTCCAAGCTGTCGGGCGACCAGAAGAGCGACTCGCAGCTGATCGG
>JAQGMN010000457.1 GCA_028292345.1 Polaromonas sp.
GCATCTTGTCCTTGTTGTCCTCGATCAGCTTGCGCGCCAGGCTGTATTGCTGGTCGATGATGCGGCGCACCTCGGTATCGACTTTTTGCAACGTGGCCTCGCTCATGTTGTTGGTCTTGGTCACCGACCGGCCCAGGAACACTTCGCCTTCGTTCTCGGCATAGACCATGGGGCCGAGCGCATCGGTCATGCCGTAACGCGTGACCATGTCCCTGGCCAGTCCCGTGGCGCGCTCGAAGTCGTTGCTGGCGCCGGTGGTCATCTGGTTCATGAACACTTCCTCGGCGATGCGACCACCGAACAGCATGCTGATCTGGCTGAGCATGTACTCGCGGTCGTAGCTGTAGCGGTCCTGCGCCGGCAGGCTCATCGTCACGCCCAGGGCGCGGCCGCGCGGAATGATGGTGACCTTGTGTACCGGATCGCACTTGGGCAGCATCTTGCCGAGCAGCGCATGGCCGGACTCGTGGTAGGCCGTGTTGCGGCGCTCTTCCTCGGGCATGACCATGCTCTTGCGCTCGGGGCCCATCAGGATCTTGTCCTTGGCCTTTTCAAAGTCCTGCATCTCCACCGTGCGGGCACTGCGGCGCGCAGCCATGAGGGCGGCCTCGTTGCACAGGTTGGCCAGGTCGGCACCCGACATGCCGGGCGTGCCGCGTGCAATCACGCTGGCATTGACGTCCTGGCCGAGCGGAACCTTGCGCATGTGGACATTCAGGATCTGTTCGCGGCCGCGGATGTCGGGCAGCGTGACATACACCTGGCGGTCGAAGCGGCCGGGGCGCAGCAAGGCGGCGTCCAGGATGTCGGGACGGTTGGTGGCGGCCACGACGATCACGCCGACATTGGTTTCAAAGCCGTCCATCTCGACCAGCATCTGGTTCAGGGTCTGCTCGCGCTCGTCATTGCCACCGCCCACGCCGGCGCCGCGCTGGCGGCCGACGGCATCGATTTCGTCGATGAAGATGATGCAGGGCGCATTTTTTTTGGCGTTGTCGAACATGTCGCGCACCCGGGCCGCGCCCACGCCGACGAACATTTCAACGAAGTCGGAACCCGAGATCGAGAAAAACGGAACCTTGGCTTCGCCGGCGATGCCCTTGGCCAGCAAGGTCTTGCCGGTGCCAGGAGGGCCGACCAGCAGCAGGCCGCGCGGAATGCGGCCGCCGAGTTTCTGGAACTTGGCCGGGTCTTTCAGGAAATCGACCACTTCCTTGACTTCTTCCTTGGCCTCGTCGCAGCCTGCCACGTCGGCGAAGGTCACGGTGTTGGTCGATTCGTCGAGCATGCGGGCCTTGGATTTGCCAAAGCTGAAGGCGCCGCCCTTGCCGCCGCCCTGCATCTGCCGCATGAAATAGACCCAGACGCCAATCAACAGCAGCATCGGGCCCCAGCTGACCAGCAAGGTCATGAGCAGGGAGCCTTCTTCACGCGCCTTGACATCGAACTTGACATCGTTGGCGATCAGGTCGCCAATCAGGCCGCGGTCCAGGTAGGTTGCCGTCGTCCGGATTTTGCGGTCATCGGTCGTGGTGGCCACGATTTCGGTGCCGCCCTGGCCTTCTGCGATGGTTGCCGCCTTGATGCGCTTGCCGCGAACCTCTTCAAGAAACTCGGAATAACCCAAGTAATTGGAGCCCGTGCCGGCGCGCGTGTCGAATTGCTTGAACACGGTGAAAAGCACCATGGCAATGACCAGCCAGATTGCTACTTTAGAAAACCACTGATTATTCAAGGACTGCTCCGATGTATGAATCCAAAACCGATTGCATGGCACATGCGCCTGATTTTAGGGGTTTCAAGAGGGTTAACCGACGAATAAGGCTTTGCATCCCTTTGCATGACACGGATTTAACTGCATATTTCGGCCTCAGGAACTTCTTTTCATCGTCATGTCACATGTTTCAGGCTCTTGCCCACCAGAAAAGTTTCAGAGGAATTGGAACGCGAGGCCTTGGGCTTCATGCGCTTGACCACCTTGAAGCTGGCCTGAAACAGCTTGACCAGGTCGTCATAGCCGCTGCCGTGAAACAGCTTGACGACCAGCGAGCCGTCCGGTTTCATGCGGGACTGGGCAAACTCCACCGCCAGTTCGACCAGATGGGCGATTCGTGCCGCATCCACCGATTCGATGCCCGACAGGTTGGGCGCCATGTCCGAAATCACCAGGTCCACCTTGACGGCGCCCTGCTCTGAACGCAGGGCCTGCTCCAGTTTCTCCAGCACGTCGGGTTCCCGGAAGTCGCCCTGGATGAAGGCCACGCCTTCGATCGGCTCCATGGGCAACAGGTCCAGCGCAATAATGCGGCCATTGAGCGCGCCCACGGCGGCGCCGGTGGGCGACAGCTTGCGCCGCACGTACTGGCTCCAGGCGCCGGGCGTGCTGCCCAGGTCGACCACGCAGTCGCCGGGCTTGACCAGACCCAGCGTTTCGTCCATTTCCTTGAGCTTGAAGGCCGCGCGGGCGCGGTAGCCCTCCTTGCGGGCCTGCTTCACATAGGGGTCGTTGATGTGGTCGTGCAGCCACGCCTTGTTGACTTTTTTACCTTTCGCATCACCCTTGGCGGCGACCTTGGGCGCCGATTTGGGCAGCAGTTTGTGATCTGACTTGGCATTTACTTTCATGGGCCTATTGTCGTCTTCCCGACACCGCCGATAATTGCGCATGGCTCAAATACAACTTACCCCTGCCCAGCGCAAAGACCACCGCGCTGAAGCGCACCATCTCAATGCCGTCGTGATGATCGGCTCCGACGGCCTCACCGACAACGTGAAAAAGGAAATCGACGCCGCCTTGAGCGCCCACGGCCTGATCAAGGTACGCGTCCAGTCCGACGACCGCGCAGGCCGCGAGGACATGTTCCGCTCGCTCGCCGAGGAACTCGACGCCGCGCCCATCCAGCACATCGGCAAGCTGCTGGTGTTCTGGCGGCCGGTTCCCGAGAAAGAGAAAAAAATCAGCGAAGACCGCATGGCCGGTCCGCGCGACGTCAAGGTGCTCAAGAACAGCTCGCGCTACGGCCAGCGGCCGGAAGTCAAGACCCTGCGCGTGCTCGGCAACCAGCGCCTCACCCCGGGCGGCAGCGTCAAGCGCGCCAAGCCCAGGCAGCAGGTCAGCGTCAAGAAACGCTCGCAGGACTGAACCTGGTCCCAAGCCCTGAACCGACCTCGCTGGTCGGTTTTTGCATTCTCATGGCCAAAACAACCTGCGGCCTTTAGATTCACCCCATCCGCCCACAGCTAAACCTGATGACCAATCCACTCCTCGACTTCTCCGACCTTCCCCTGTTTGACCAGATCCTGCCCGAGCATGTCGGCCCGGCGATGGATGACTTGCTCGCCAAGGCCGAAACGGCGCTGGCGGATGTCACGGCCGCCGACTTTCCGGCGACGTGGAGCGGCATTGCCTCTGTGCTCGACGTGGCCACCGAAAACCTGGGCCGCGCCTGGGGCGCCGTCAGCCACCTGAACAGCGTGGCGGACACGCCCGAGCTGCGCGCCGCCTACAACGCCGCCCTGCCCCGTGTCACCGAGTTCTGGACCCGCCTGGGCGCCGACGAACGCCTGTATGCCAAGTACAAGGCCATCGACGTGGCCAGCCTGAATGACGAGCAGCGCCAGGCGCACAAGAACGCCATCCGCAACTTCGTGCTCTCGGGCGCCGAACTGACGGGCGAGGCCAAGGAGCGCTTCGCGCAAATCCAGGAGCGCCAGGCCGAACTCAGCCAGAAGTTCAGCGAAAACTCGCTCGACGCCACCGATGCCTTTGCCTACTACGCGACCCAGGACGAAGTGGCGGGCATTCCGCAAGACGTGCTGCAAACGGCCAGGGCGCAGGCCGAGGCCGAAGGCAGGGCCGGCTACCGGCTCAGCCTGAAAATGCCCTGCTACCTGCCGGTGATGCAGTTCGCCGAAAGCAGCAGCCTGCGCGAAAAGCTCTACAAGGCCTACACCACGCGCGCCAGCGACCAGGCCCCAGGCGAATTCAGCCAGTTCGACAACAGCGCCGTGATGCGCGAGATCCTGGCCCTGCGCCAGGAAGAATCACGCCTGCTGGGCTACCAGAATTTCGGCGAAGTCTCGGTGGTCGCCAAGATGGCCAAGTCGCCCGAAGAGGTCGTGACCTTCCTGCGCGACCTGGCCCGTCGCGCCCGCCCGTATGCGGAAAAGGACATTGCCGACCTGCGCAGGTTCGCGGCCGAGAAACTGAACCAGGCCGATCCCCAGCCCTGGGACTATGCCTACATCGGCGAAAAGCTCAAGGAGGCGCGCTATGCCTTCAGCGAGCAGGAAGTCAAGGAATACTTCACCGCGCCCAAGGTGCTGGCGGGCCTGTTCAGGATTGTCGAAACCCTGTTCGAGGTGCAGATTCGCGAGGATTCGGCGCCGGTCTGGAAACCCGGCGTGGCTTTTTACCGCATCGAGCGCGACGGCCAGCTGGTCGGCCAGTTCTACCTCGACCAGCCGGCACGCACCGGCAAGCGCGGCGGCGCCTGGATGGACGATGTGCGCGCCCGCTGGCTGCGCCCCGACACCGGCCAGCTGCAAACGCCGGTGGCGCACCTGGTCTGCAATTTCGCCGACAGCGTGGGCGGCAAGCCGGCGCTCTTGACGCATGACGACGTGACCACGCTGTTCCACGAATTCGGCCACGGCCTGCACCACATGCTCACGCAGGTCAACGAGCACGATGTCTCGGGCATCAGCGGCGTCGAATGGGATGCGGTCGAACTGCCCAGCCAGTTCATGGAAAACTTCTGCTGGGAGTGGGAAGTGCTCACGCAGATGACGGCGCATGTCGATACCGGCGAGCCGCTGCCGCGCGCGCTGTTTGACAAGATGCTCGCCGCCAAGAACTTCCAGAGCGGCATGCAGACATTGCGCCAGGTCGAGTTCTCGCTCTTCGACATGCTGCTGCACACCTCGCACAACCCGGACGAGGACCTGATGGGCCTGCTGAACGAGGTGCGCCGCGAAGTGGCGGTGATTTCCGCCCCGGCCTACAGCCGCACGGCGCACACCTTCAGCCACATCTTTTCGGGCGGCTATGCGGCCGGCTACTACAGCTACAAGTGGGCCGAGGTGCTGTCGGCCGACGCCTATGCCGCCTTCGAGGAAACCGCGGCCGCCAACGACGAGGCAGGAGGCGACAAGTCGACGCTGAGCGTGCAAGCCGGCAGAAAGTACCGCCAGGCCATCCTCGAAGCCGGCGGCAGCCGCCCCGCCATGGAGTCGTTCAAGGCCTTTCGCGGCCGGGAGCCTTCGCTGGATGCGCTGCTTCGCCACCAGGGCATGGCTTGAAAAACCGCCTTGTCGAATCTCTTGTCGGGACAGGACCCAACCCCATGAAAACAAACGTTTTGCATTTTCCGCTGCCCAAAGCCTTGGTGGCCTTGATGCTGCTGGCCGGCACGCTGGCCTCGCCGCTGCTGCAGGCGCAGCAGGTTTTCCGCATCGTCGGGCCGGATGGCAAGGTGACTTTTTCCGACCGGCCGCCGCCCGCGTCGGTCAGCGGCGCCAGAGTCAGCGAAGGCAGTCCCGGCACCCCGGGCGGCGCTGCCGTCGCGGCGGGCCTGCCGTTCGAATTGCGCCAGGTTGCGCTCAAGTACCCGGTGGTGCTCTACACCGGCGACAACTGCGCGCCCTGCGGCGCGGGCCGTTCACTGCTGACC
>JAQGMN010000479.1 GCA_028292345.1 Polaromonas sp.
GTGCGCGTGCTGTCGCACCACGAGCCGGTGTTCCTCGACGGGCTGGGCGAAGAACCCATGCGCCGCTTTGTCGAGCAGTACAAGGGCGTCTCGCTGATGCAGAGCATCAAGATCGGCACCAACCTCAACAGCCAGGCCAAAGCCGGCAGCGCCAATGTCTACCTCGACGGCGTGGCCAAGGCGACGGCGTCGGTGCGCATCCTGAACCAGAGCCTGCTGGCCGCGTCGCTGAAGGTGGCGCGGGCCAAAATGGGTTTTGCCCAGGGCCGCGACCCCGAGCGGGTGGCCCGCATCCGGCCCGAGGTGTATGCGCCGATGGACTGGAAGGCGCTGGCCGATGCCGGCCTGGTGTCCAGCAAGACGTTCAGCAACCGCGACATCGAGCAGGCCTTTGCCGGCACGGTGGGCGCCGGGCAGGACCGCGAGGCCGGCCAAACGCCGGACGGCGCGTTCATCGGCCTGCATGCCGCCTACCTGAGCGTGCCAAGCGTGGGCCGCAACCTGCTCACGCCCGAGGGCTGGAAGGTGCTGGAGCGCCGACTGGACCCGGGCGACCATGCGCTGCTGGTGGTCGGCCAGGGCCGCTACTCCTTCCTGGGCGACGATTTCGTGCGCGGCGCGGTGCCCGACCGGCTGACGCTGCAGCAGGAAGGCCTGCCGATGGAACTGCGCGACCTGGACCTGGACGCCAGCCTGATTCTGCCCGCCGCGCTGCAGGGCGTGGAGTGGCGGGTCTTTCGGGTGATTGCGCCGGCCGGGCTGGACCCGGCGCAGGCGCTCGACTTCAAGCTGCGCGTCACGCGCAGCAAGGGCATGATCTACCCGGAGCGCGTCAGCAAGGACTTCGCCTTTGGCACGGCGCTGCCCGCGAGCTACTTTGAATCGCCCAGCGTCGACGACAAGAGCTGGCATTCAATCTGGCGCGCGCGCAGCGTCGAACTCGGGGTGCTGCTGGCCGGACTGGCGGTGCTGGCCTGGGCGCTGGTTGAGCAGAGCTGGGTGTCGCGCAGCAAACGGCGGCTGGCCATTTTCCGCACCGGCTACCTGCTGTTCACGCTGGGCTTCATCGGCTGGTACGCGCAGGGCCAGCTGTCGGTGGTCAACATCACGGCGCTGGTCCAGGCGCTGATCGCCGGCCGCAGCCTGGGTTTCTTCATGTACGACCCGATGACGGTGGTGCTCTGGGGCGCGGTCATTCTCAGCGTTGTGGCCTGGGGGCGCGGCACCTTTTGCGGCTGGCTGTGCCCTTTCGGCGCGCTGCAGGAACTGGTCAGCAAGGCGGCCCATGCGCTGGGCATCCGCCAGGTCCGCATTCCCGACCGGGTCGATGCGCGGCTCAAGAAGCTCAAGTACGCGGTGCTGGGCGCCATCGTGCTGACGGCGTGCTTTTCGGTCGGCTGGACCGACCGCCTGGTCGAGGTGGAGCCGTTCAAGACCAGCATCACGCTGATGTTCGTCCGCTCCTGGCCTTTCGTGGCCTGGGCTGGCGCCCTGGTGGTGTTGAGCGCTTTTTTCTACAAGGGCTACTGCCGCTACCTGTGCCCGCTGGGCGCCGGCATGGTCATCCTGGGCCGGCTGCGCCGCTTCGACTGGATTGCCCGGCGCGCCGAATGCGGCCAGCCGTGCCAGCGCTGCCGCAGCGACTGCGCCTACCAGGCCATCGACAAGCCGGGAAAGATCGACTACGACGAATGCTTTCAGTGCCTCGACTGCGTGGCCATCTACACCAACGAGGAGCTGTGCGTGCCGCTGATCCTGCACAACCGCCATGTGGCCGGCCAGGTGCGCATCCCGATTGCGCTGGCCGGCAGTCCTGCTGCCAAACTCGCCAAAGGGGCGCCGTGAAGCGCCGCAATTTCCTGCGGTCCGGCCTGGGCGCGGGCGCGGCCGGCCTGGCCGCGTCCGGCTGGTTCGGGGCGGGTGCTGCCGCCAATGCCGTCCGTGGCGCCGGCGCGCTGCAGTGGCGCGACCGCACGCTGCTCGGCTTCGGCACGGTGCTGACCCTGCGCGTGGCGCACGCCGACGACCGCCAGGCCGAGCGCGCGCTGGACGCGGCGGTCGACACCATCCGCCATGTGGAAGACCAGATGAGCCTGTTTCGCACGGACAGCGCGCTCAGCCGGCTGAACCGCGAGGGCGTGCTCCTGCGGCCCCATCCCGATCTGGTCAAGGTGCTGCAACTGGCGCAGGGCGTGTCGGCGCGCAGCCAGGGCGCGTTCGATGTCACCGTCCAGCCGCTGTGGACGGCGTTTGAACAGGCGGCAGGGCGCAAGGCCCTGCCGTCGCCCGAGGCGGTGACGGCCGCGCGCGCTGCCGTGGGCTGGCAGCATCTGTCGGTCTCAGGCGACGCCATTCGCCTGGCCCGGCCGGGCATGGGCGTGACGCTGAACGGCATTGCCCAGGGTTTTGCCGCCGACCTGGCGCGCACGCGGTTGCAGGCGCTTGGCGTCAACCATGCGCTGGTCAATGCCGGCGAGTGGACCGCGCTGGGCCGGCCTGACACCGAACGGCCGTGGCTGCTGGGCCTGCAGGACCCGCGCGATGCGCAGGCGCTGATTGCGCGGCTGGCGCTGGACGGCCGCAGCATCGCGGTGTCGGCCGACAACGAATGCAGCTTCAGCGCGGACCGGGTGCACCACCACATCTTCGATCCGCGCACCGGCTATTCGCCTGCGGAACTGGCCTGTGTCGCCGTGGCGGCGCCCAGCTGCGCGCTGGCCGATGCGCTCACCAAGGTCATGTTCGCCGCCGGACGCGAAAAGGCGCTCCGGCTGGCGCGGGAATGGGATGTCGATGTGCTCGTCGTGGACAAGCAGGGAAAATGGCAGGCCACGGCGGGCCTGAAGCTGCACGCGGGCTGAGGAGCGCGGCCAGCAATGGCATTGCTGCGTCATGCCCGCGAAGGGGGATGTCCAGGTGCATTCGGGCGTTTCAGCCCGTGTTGCTGGATTCCCGCCTGAGCGGGTATGACGGAACGTGAGGGTTTGCCCATTCCAGACCGCATCGCCAGGCCCCGGCATCCGTTTCAGGATGCCGGGGCCGCAAGAAGGCCTCCCGCTGATTAGAACGAATGCCTGACGCCCACGTTGAACAGGCTGGTGCCGACATTGGCCGCCGTGCCGCCGGCCACCACGGTCGTCAGCAGCGTGGCGCCGGCCTTGGCATCGGCATAGGTGAAGGTGCCGTACAGCGTCGTGCGCTTGGACAGGGCGTATTCATCGCTCAGGATCAGCGTCGTGGTCTTGTCATTGCTGTTGGTCTTGTTCTTGCCGAAATAGACCGCGCCCATCACGGTGTTGTTGGCGGCGGTCTTCCAGTCCAGGCCGACGCCGGTGACGCCGACCTTGCTGGTTTCCACCAGCGCCGCGTTCTTGTTCACGCCGCGCAGGTAGTTCAGCTTGCCGGTCAGCGCGCCCAGGGTGTAGCCGGCGCCGACCGTGTACAGCGTGCTCATGCGATCCGACGTGCCCGGCAGGTTGGTGCCCTGGTAGGCGGCCGACAGGGACACCGGACCGGCGTAGGTGACACCCAGCGAAACCACCGCGCCCCGGTTTTCCGACACGCTGTAGCCGCCGGCAATGCCGACCGGCCCCAGCTTGTGGCTGTACGACACCGCATTCTGGATGAAAACGCCGACGTCGTTGTTGCCGTTGTTGCCGGCGGTCAGCGCGCCCGAGTTGTACGCCCAGGGGTAGAGGCCGGAGAAATTCTCGCGCAGGCCGCGCGGGTCGGTGGCGGCAAAGGCCAGGATGGCCGGGCTGTACTGGTTGCCCAGCGTCAGCGTGCCCAGGCTGTCGGACGACAGGGCGATGTTCGACTGCCGGCGAAACAGGCGCGGGTCCGAGGCGCCGGTGTCGGCGGCAAAGTGGCCTTCCAGGTTGAAGCTGGCCTTCAGGCCGCCGCCCAGGTCTTCCGAGCCGCGAAAGCCCCAGATGCTGGGCGAGATGCCGCCGTTGGCAATGCTGGTCGAGGAGCCGCCGGCCGGGCTGTGGTTCTGCGTCAGCATGCCCAGGTCCACGTTGCCGTACAGCACCACGCTGCTTTGGGCCATGGCCGCGCTTGACAACAGGGCCAGAACGGCAAGGGCGAGCAGGTTTTTTTTCATCACGAAGTCTCCGGTAATTTTGAATTCCCCAGCAATTTGTGGGCGCACCGGTTTCAGCAAAAGCCATGCCTGTCGAGCTTGGCATGCCGGACATGGCCCGGCTGGCCTTGCGCCGGACGGCGAATGCTCTTTTTTGTCACAGGTGTCTCAGGGCGGAACGTTGCATTTCGCATGACGCGGGCGTTGGCGGAACCCCCGCGGATGGATGGTGGGCCAGTCAACGATATTTTCAGTATCAAACAGGCCTCTGGCGCAAGCCCTGCCTGCGCAAACAGCTATCGATTCAATAGTGAAAGCGATGCCGCGCCTGGCGCGCGGCGAACGAAGGGCAGGACGATCTCGCGCCAGGTCTGGCGAATCCCGCGCTGACGCCCGGCAAAGGCTGGAAAACGGACCGAAATTGACGCCGTTTTGCGCCTTTTTCCTGCTGGCACGTTCCTTGATAACGATAAAGCACCCGCAAGGGAAACCACCCCGCCATCGATTCGCAAAGGAGACCCATGATCTACGCAGCACCCGGCGCCCCAGGCGCCATCCACACTTTCAAAGCCCGCTACGACAATTTCATCGGCGGCGAATGGCTTGCCCCGACCAAGGGCGAGTACTTCGACGTGGTCAGCCCCGTCAACGGCAAGGTTTACACCCAGGCCGCGCGCTCCACCGCCGAGGACATCGAACTCGCGCTCGACGCGGCCCATGCGGCGGCCGACAAATGGGGCCGCACCTCCGCCGGCGAGCGCGCCAACGTGCTGCTCAAGGTGGCCGACCGCCTGGAAGCCAACCTCGAACTGCTGGCCTGGGCCGAAACCGTGGACAACGGCAAGCCGATCCGCGAAACGCTGAACGCCGACATTCCGCTGGCCATCGACCACTTCCGCTATTTCGCCGGCTGCATCCGCGCGCAGGAAGGCGGCATCAGCGAGATCGACGAAAACACCGTCGCCTACCACATGCACGAGCCGCTGGGCGTCATCGGGCAGATCATTCCGTGGAACTTCCCGATCCTGATGGCCGCCTGGAAACTGGCCCCGGCGCTGGCCGCAGGCAACTGCGTGGTCATGAAACCCGCCGAGTCCACGCCCGTCAGCCTCCTGGTGCTGGCCGAACTGGTGGCCGACCTGCTGCCCGCCGGCGTGCTCAACATCGTCAACGGCTACGGCCGCGAAGCCGGCATGCCGCTGGCCACCAGCAAGCGCATTGCCAAGATCGCCTTCACCGGCTCGACCTCCACCGGCCGCGTGATTGCGCAGGCTGCCGCCAACAACCTCATTCCGGCGACGCTGGAACTCGGCGGCAAGTCGCCCAACATCTTCTTTGCTGACGTGATGGACAAGGACGACGGTTTCCTCGACAAGGCCATCGAAGGCCTGGTGCTGTTCGCCTTCAACCAGGGCGAGGTCTGCACCTGCCCGTCGCGCGCGCTGATCCAGGAATCGATCTACGACAAGTTCATGGAGCGCGTGCTCCAGCGCGTCGCCGCCATCAAGATGGGCAACCCGCTGGACACCGACACCATGATGGGCGCGCAGGCGTCCAAGGAGCAGCTGACCAAAATCATGTCCTACCTCGAACTCGGCCGCCAGGAAGGCGCCGAGGTCTTGATTGGCGGCGAGCAGGCCTACCTGGGCCCGGATTTCGAGGGCGGCTACTACGTCAAGCCCACGCTGTTCAAGGGCCACAACAAGATGCGCATCTTCCAGGAGGAAATCTTCGGCCCGGTGCTGGCCGTGACCACCTTCAAGGACGAGGCCGACGCGCTGGCGATTGCCAACGACACGCTCTACGGCCTGGGCGCCGGCGTCTGGAGCCGCAACGGCAACGTCGCCTACCGCATGGGCCGCGCCATCAAGGCCGGCCGCGTCTGGACCAACTGCTACCACGCCTACCCGGCGCATGCGGCCTTCGGCGGCTACAAGGAATCGGGCCTGGGCCGCGAAAACCACAAGATGATGCTGGACCACTACCAGCAGACCAAGAACCTCTTGGTCAGCTACAGCGAGCAAAAGCTGGGCTTCTTCTGATCTTGTTGACCTGTTGCTGACCGGCAGGCCTGGAGCCGCGCAGCCTCCACGGGGACGGGCAACCGTCCCTTTTTGCGTTTCTTGGCGATTGTTTTATCTGGAGACCGACATGGTTGAAAAAGTCATTGCTACCGAAGCGGCGCTCGCGCTGGTCGAGCAGCTCAAGGCGAAACACGGCACCGTCATGTTCCACCAGTCCGGCGGCTGCTGCGACAACAGCGCGGCCAACTGCTACCTGCCGGGCGAGATCACGATGGGCGCGGGCGATGTCTTCCTGGGCGAGATCGCCGGCGCGCGCTTTTACATCGGCAAGTCGCAGTACGCCTACTGGAAGCACACGCAGCTGATCATCGACGTGATCGACGGCCATGGCGGGACGTTCTCGCTCGAAGGCCCCGAGGGCAAGGCCTTTCACACGCGTTCGCGGGTGTTCACCGAGGCGGAACTGGAGGAAATCGAAAGGCAGGATGCGGCGCAACCGGGGGGCGAGGCGCCCTGAACTGATGAAAGGCGGCGCCTCCTGCTGTTCAGGCCTTCAGGGCGCCGTCAGCGTCATGCCGCGCTGCTGGAACATCGCCAGCAGCTCGCCATTGCCGCGCAGTTCCTTGAAGGCCACTTCAATCGCCTGGCCCAGGTCCTTGTTCGTCGCCTTGATGGCCAGCCCGAGCGGCCAGCCGTTTTCGGGAACGCCTTCGAGCGGCATGCTGGTCAGCGCCAGGTGCGCCGGCCGGGGCCGGGCCTCGGCCAGCGCGGCCTCGGCCTGCGAGCGCAGCACATAGGCGGCGGCAGCCTGCCCGCCGATGACCGCCCGGGCCGCCTCGACGCCCGAAGCATGCAGGCCGACCTGCGCGCGCAGCATGCCGCCCTGCTGGCCCATCAGCACGCTGGCCAGGCCGGTGCCGCGCTCGACCGCCAGCTTGTGGCCCTTGAGGTCGTCCGGCCCCGTGACCTGCGGCAGCGCGCGCGTGTCATGCAGCAGCACCTGCACCTGGCGCATGTAGGGCGCAAAGATCAGCGCCTGCCGGTTTTCCTGCATCAGGTACTTGTCCACCGGCACATGCAGCATGATGTCGGCCGGCCCGTAGCCCAGGTAGTGGCCGCGCCAGACCATGTTGCGCAGGTCGTCGTTCATGCGCTCGCCCGCGTCGAAGGGCAGCAGGGCCAGCTTGAGCTGCATCTGCCGGGCCAGCGCGTTGGCCAGGGCAATGTCCAGCCCCTGCATGTCGGTGGCGGGGCCGTCCGAGAACGGCGCGTTGTCCTTGTACACCGCCACCTTGAGGATGCCGCTGTCGCGGATGCGCGCCAGGTCGGTCAGCTCGGTCTGCGCCTGCGCCAGCGGCGCCATGCTAAGTGACAGCAGCAGCGCCAGGCTGCGCCGCCGGTCGAGGCCGCGTGCGGTCGGGCGGTCGCGGCCGGGCTCCGGGCAAACGTCGGGATTCAAAGTGGTCATGGTGTGGGCTTGCCTTGGGTCGATTGAAAAATGGCCGGGATTCGCAGAGGCCTCAAGGCTCGCGCCGCGTTTCCAGGTAGGTGCGGATGGACCAGATGGCTTCCTGGGTCAGCGTGCCTTCAAACGGCGGCATGTAGACCCGGCCGTCGCGCGCCCGGCCGCGCCGCACGGTGGAGGCGAAGAAATCGTCCATCTCCTTGAAGCAGGCGGACTTTTTGGCCGCGTCGGCCATGCCCGTGCATTCGCTGTCGAGCTTGCGCAGGTCCGGCGACATGCCGCCTGAAATCGCTTCCAGCCCATGGCAGCGCGCGCAGTTCTGGTTGTAGGCCGAGGTGCCGATGCGCAGCGCTTCCTTGTTGGCCGGGCCGGTGCTGTAGGGATTCGCGTCCCGCCATTTGTCGCCGAGCTGGGGCAGCGTCTTGGTGTCCACCGACTGCGGCACCACATCGCCATGGGCCATGGCCGCGCCGGTCCAGAACGTGGCCGAAATGAACATGGCCATGCCGGACCGCTTGAGAAGTGAGAGTGAAAAGACTTTCATAGAAAGTTGCTCCAGTTGATGTGTGATGGCCCCTATCAGCAAAAAGCAAGCCAGCACTTTCAAAGCCTTCTGCGTGGGCCGGGCATCCCGGTGGCGGTTGCCGGAAAAGGCTTTCAGGGCATGCTGCTCCGGCAACCGGTGTGCCGTGAGGTGTTTCGATATGGAACACTTTCATCATTTCTCCGGTCACCGGTAATCACCATAAATCCTTTGGGATCAAGGGTTTATGCCGTTGCGCACCCCTTGTGCCATGTTCCAGAATGCGGTAGCTCAAGCAATCGGCCCCACTGCAGCAACACGGGCCGGGCCGACTGCAAAGCGACGCCATCGAAATACCCCGCGCGGTGTTCCGCGCAGGTCGCCCACATAACTCAAGGAGAGGATGATGAGCATCCCGGCTGCCCGCTATTCGCCTTCCCGCACAGGCCCTTCCCACGAAATCGAAGACGAACGAAAGCGAACGCTGATTGAAGCGTCCCACCAGCGTTCGCAGTCCTTCGGCATTGCCACTTCCGACCAGCCCGATTTTTCTCCGCCGGGCCAGGTCGTCCTGGCACGGACGCTCGAAGAAAATCGTTTTTTGCTGCTGCATGCCGCGCCGGCCATGGAAACGCTGTACGAGCAGATCGCCAACACCCACAGCATGGTGCTGCTGACGTCGGCCAAGGGCGTGGTGCTGCATTCGCTGGGCGACAGCGACTTCCTGGAAAAGGCCTCGCAGGTGGCGCTGACGCCCGGCGTGGACTGGTCCGAGGGCAGCAAGGGCACGAATGCCATCGGCACCGCGCTGCGCGAGGAGCAGGCCATCACGGTCCACGGCGGCGAGCATTACATGCGCGCCAACAAGTTCCTGACCTGCTCATGCGCGCCCATCATGGACCCTTACGGCCAGCTGATCGGCGCGCTGGACGTCACCGGCGACCACCGCAGCGTCCACCAGCACACCATGGCGCTGGTGCGCATGTCGGCGCAGATGGTGGAGAACCACATGTTCGCCGACACCTTTCCCAAGGCGGTCCGCATCCATTTCCACAGCCGGCCCGAGTTCATCGGCACCCTGGTCGAGGGCATCGTGGTGTTCTCCGCCGACGGGCGCTTCCTGTCGG
>JAQGMN010000058.1 GCA_028292345.1 Polaromonas sp.
TGCAGTTGCCGCTGCACCTGGACCTGCTGCCGGGCCAACCGACGGCCGCGCAACTGAAGGATGTGCTGGCGCGGCATTACGCCGGCAGCGAATGGGTCACGGTGGAAGACGCGCCCGCGTCGGGCAAACTCGATGCGCTGGCGCTCAAGGACACCAACAAGATGGAACTGCGCGTGTTCGGCAACGAAAGCTACCGCCACGCGCTGCTGGTGGCCAGGCTGGACAACCTGGGCAAAGGCGCATCAGGCGCCGCCGTACAGAATTTGAAACTGATGCTCGGGCTTTGAACGGGTTTGTCATCCCGGGCTGAGCCTGCCCGCAATGACAAAAAATAAAGGCGCTTGTGTAGCGCCTTTTTTTATTTACTCTTCCTCCGTCTGCGCCACCACGCGGTGAATCACGTCGCCGCCAAAGCCCCGTGCGGCCAGAAACCGCATCTGCTTGGCGCGCCCGGCGGCATCCAACGCCGGCCCATCGAACTTCTTGCGCCAGATTTCGCGGGCTCGCTCGAGTTCGCTGCTCTTGAGCCGGTTTACCGCCTCGGCTACCGCCTCGGCGCCCAGCCCCTTGTTGAGCAGCTCGTACTTGATGCGCGACGCGCCGAAGCGGCCGGCGCGGCGGTGGATGACCGATTCGACCACCCGCGCCTCGCTGATGAAATCCTTGGCCTGCAGGTCATCGAGCACCTGCGCCAGCTGGCCGGGCCTTTCCTCATGGGCTTTGAGCTTGCGCTCCAGTTCGGTGCGCGAATGTTCCCTGGCTGCCAGCAAGCGAAGGGCGCGGCCCTTGAGCGACAGGCCAAAGCCTGCCCGGGGGGCAGGTTTGGCTGTTTCGCTCATGGGGCGGCACCCGCGCAGGAAGGCATTGCGCTGCGGCACCTTGCAGCTATGTTTTCAATAGCTGCATGCGCCCGTGGATACTGCGCAAAAGCCCGGTTTGGCATCAAAAACGAACTCAAGGCGCGATCGGGGCCGCCGGTGCCAAGGGCGCCAGCAAGGCCTTGTCGGCAATCACCTTCAAGGGCTTGTCGGCCTTGTCGGCTTTCTCCGGCTTGGCGGCCTTCTCGGACTCGGCGCTGCCCACTGCGGCTTGCAGCAGCGGAATGCCCAGCGATTCGCGAACCTTGTTCTCGATCTCGATCGCCAGCGCCGGGTTTTCCTTCAGGAATTCGCGCGAGTTGTCGCGGCCCTGGCCGATTTTTTCGCCCTTGTAGGCATACCAGGCGCCGGCTTTCTCGACGATGTGCCCCGCCACGCCCAGATCGAGCACCTCGCCCAGGCGGCTGATGCCTTCGCCGTAGAGGATGTCGAACTCGGCCGTCTTGAACGGCGAGGCGACCTTGTTCTTCACCACCTTCACCCGCGTCTCGTTGCCGATGACTTCGTCGCCCTTCTTGATCGAGCCGATGCGCCGGATGTCCAGCCGCACCGAGGCGTAGAACTTCAGCGCATTGCCGCCCGTCGTGGTCTCGGGGCTGCCGAACATCACGCCGATCTTCATGCGGATCTGGTTGATGAAGATCACCATGCAGTTGGTCTTCTTGATCGAGGCGGTCAGCTTGCGCAGCGCCTGACTCATGAGGCGGGCCTGCAGGCCGGGCAGCGAATCGCCCATCTCGCCTTCGATTTCGGCCTTGGGCGTGAGCGCCGCGACCGAGTCGATGACGATCAGGTCGACCGCGCCGGATCGGGTCAGCGAATCGACGATTTCGAGCGCCTGCTCGCCGGTGTCGGGCTGCGAGATCAGCAACTCCTGCAGGTTGACGCCGAGCTTTTGCGCATACTGGATGTCCAGCGCATGCTCGGCATCGACGAAGGCGCAGGTGCCGCCGATTTTCTGCATTTCGGCAATCACCTGCAGCGTCAGCGTGGTCTTGCCCGACGACTCGGGGCCGTAAATTTCCACCACCCGGCCGCGCGGCAGGCCGCCGACGCCCAGGGCAATGTCCAGGCCGAGCGAGCCGGTGGACACCACCTGGATGTCTTCAATCACCTCGCCGGCGCCCAGCTTCATGATGGTGCCTTTGCCGAACTGCTTTTCAATCTGGGCCAGCGCGGCGGCCAGCGCCTTGGCTTTTTCGGTGTTCAGGCCGGGGTTGCTCTTGATCGGTGCGTCCATTAAAAATTTCCTTAAAAATCAATGAGGTAAAAAGTTTTGCACTCACTTTTCGCCAGTATTTCCAGTCTGCCCTGAAACGCAGTACTGTGTGCATGAACAGTACTTTATGGGCAACATAGGACAAAGTAAACCCTGTTTTTAGTCAGTTTGCCTGACATACAGGCTGCTGAACAAAGTAGCATTCATGTGATGCATGAAACCCTTATTTCAAGCGCCCATGCCGGCTACGACACCACCTGGCGGCTGACGCACCTGGGCCGGCTGATGGGCGAGGCCTTGCGCCGTTTCGACGCGCGGGTGCTGGCGCTGATGGCCGGCAGCGTCGACGTGCCGCTGGCGCTGTCCAACCTGGCGGCGCGCGACCAGGTCGGGGCGGCGCACATCCACATCACGCGGCATTTGGCGGTGGGCGGCTCGCGCCTGACCGACCTGGCGCTGAGCGCCGGCATGACCAAGCAGGCCATGGGCGACCTGGTCGACCAGTGCGAAGCCTGGGGCATCGTCAGGCGCGAAGCCGACCCGCATGACCGGCGCGCCCGGCGCGTCGTGTTCACCGAATCCGGGCTGGCGTGGCTTGAAGCCTTCCGCTGCGCCGTGGCGCAGGCCGAGGACGAATTCCGCCAGGCCGTGGGCGACGATGTGGCGACCGTGGTGGCGCTGGGGCTGGAGGCCTATGTCGGGTAAGGATGCGGTCAGTAATAACTTTCCTGCGTCATACCCGCGAAGGCAGGTAGCCAGACTCGTTTGAGCGCTTCAGCCCGTGCAGCCGGATTCCCGCCTACGCGGGAATGACGGGAAGTTACTGTTTCCCGGATCCTAAGCGGCTGAGGCAAGCGCCCCCAGTACTTGCGACAGGCCTGGGCTGCATGAGAGGAGCACAGGAATAAATCCATCCATGGCCAAGCTGGCAGGAGTTACGCGGCGTTGGATATGTAATGATTTGCTACATTGGCAACTGTAAAAATTTTTAACAAACCCACAAAAAGGAAGTTAGATGTCTATTGCCAGCAAAACCTTCATCTCTTTTGCCGTCGCGGCCATGCTGTCCGGCTGCGTGACGACGGACATGCAGATGGGAAATCCGGCCGCCAAGACCGTGGCCACCGGCAGCGCGGCCGGCGCGTCCAGCACCAATGCCAACAGCGGCCTTGAAAAATGCCAATCGCCCCTGGGCACGGTGTCCCTGATCGAAAACCAGAGCGCCGGCTGGTACACCATCCTCACCAACGAATACCGCCTGCCGCCCACGGCCAACCTGCTTCGCCTGCTGATCCAGCAATCGAACTGCTTTGTGGTGGTGGAGCGCAGCGCCGCAGGCATGAACGCTATCAACCGCGAACGCAACCTTCAGCAGTCCGGCGAGATGCGCGCCGGCAGCAATTTCGGCAAAGGCCAGATGGTGTCCTCCGACTACGGACTGTCGCCTGAAATTGTCTTCAGTCAGGACAATACCGGCGGCATGGGCGTCGCCTTGGGCGGCCTGCTCGGCGGCGGTGCGGGCCGCGCGCTGGCAACGGTCGGCGCCAGCACCAAGACGCGCGAAGCCAGCGCCCTGCTGACCATGATCGACAACCGCTCAGGCGTGCAGATTGCCGCATCCGAAGGCAGCGCCTCGAAAACCGACTTTGGCGGCTTCGGCGCCTTGCTGGGCGGCTCGGCGGCTGGCGGTATCGGCGGCTACAGCAACACGCCGCAAGGCAAGGTCGTGGCGGCTGCGTTCATGGATGCGTTCAACCTGATGGTGATTTCCCTGCGCTCCTACAAGGCCCAGAGCGTGAGCGGGCAAGGCCTGGGCGGCGGTGGCAAGCTGGGCGTTGATGGCGCAGCCGCCCCATCGCAAACGTCGGCGCCGGGAGCCCGGACCGTCAAAAAGAAAAAATGATTTCCGGCACCCAATGAGCATGGAAAAACGGCCGCCTGTTCAGGCGGCCGTTTTTCATGGGACAGCGCGTGCGTCGCAAATGATGTGCATTTCCAGCACCGCAAACGCCTAAAATTGCCTCGAAAGAAAAAGTAAAAAAACCATCATTGGCAGGAAGAAACTGCTTATTTCCAGGGGACATATCCATGCGTATCTTGATTGCCGAAGACGACCAGGTGCTGGCCGATGGCTTGCTGCGCACCCTGCGCGCCTCGGGCGCCGCCGCCGACCATGTGGCCAGCGGCACCGAGGCCGACGCCGCGCTGCTGACCAACACCGAATTCGACCTGCTGATCCTGGACCTGGGCCTGCCCAAGATGCACGGGCTGGAAGTGCTCAAGCGCCTGCGCGCGCGCGGCTCGACGCTGCCGGTGCTGATCCTGACGGCCGCCGACAGCGTCGAGGAGCGCGTCAAGGGGCTGGACTACGGCGCCGACGACTACATGGCCAAGCCGTTTTCGCTGCAGGAGTTAGAGGCGCGGGTGCGCGCGCTGGTGCGGCGCGGCATGGGCGGCGCCAGCAGCACCATCAAGCACGGCCCGCTGGTGTACGACCAGGCCGGCCGGGTGGCGACCATCGACGGCCACATGATCGAGCTGTCGGCGCGCGAACTCGGCCTGCTCGAAGTGCTGCTGCAGCGCGTCGGCCGCCTGGTCAGCAAGGACCAGTTGGTCGAACGCCTGTGCGAATGGGGCGAGGAAGTCAGCAACAACGCCATCGAGGTGTACATCCACCGGCTGCGCAAGAAAATCGAAAAGGGCCCGGTGCGCATCGCCACGGTGCGCGGGCTGGGCTACTGCCTCGAAAAGATTCCTAGTTAGGCATGCCAGCGCTGAGGGCAAATAGAAAAATCACGGTCGCAGTGTTGGGCTGTCCCCGCATCCTTCAGCAAGGGCCGCGGAACCGGCTTTGCCGGGCCGCAGGCGCAGCGCCCCCTCGGGGGGCAGCGAACCACACGCAGTGGGGAGCGTGGGGGCCATGAGGCTTTTTCAGCGCGAGCGACGCAGCCTGTTCGGCGAAATCCTCGACTGGATGCTCACGCCGCTGCTGCTGCTGTGGCCGATCAGCCTGGTGCTGACCTGGCTGGTGGCGCAGAACATTGCGGGCAAGCCCTTCGACCGGGCGCTCGAATACAACGTGCAGGCGCTGGCCAAGCTGCTGGTGGTGCGCAACAACCAGGTCCAGTTCAACCTGACCGCGCCGGCGCGCGAGATATTGCGGGCCGACGACACCGATTTGATCTACTACCAGGTCATGGGCACGCGCGGCGAATACCTGAGCGGCGAGCATGCCATGCCTGCGCCGCCCGACGAGGAAAAAGGCGGCGACGGCGAGGTGCGGCTGCGCGAGGACGTGATCCTCGGCGAGGAGGTTCGCGTCGCCTACACCTGGATCAAGGTGGACCTCAAGGGCGCGGCGCCGGCCACCCTGCCGGTGCTGGTGCAGGTGGCCGAAACGCTGGAAAAGCGCAAGACGCTGGCCACCGAGATCGTCAAGGGAACGATGGTGCCGCAGTTCGTCACGCTGCCGCTGGCGGTGCTGCTGGTGTGGCTGGCGCTGGTGCGCGGCATCAAGCCGCTGGCGCAGCTGGAAAAGCGCATCCGCGCCCGCAAGCCCGACGACATGAGCCCGCTCGACGAAACCGGCGTGCCCGAGGAAGTCGTGCCGCTGGTCGATTCGGTCAACGACCTGCTGAGCCGGCTCAAGATGTCGCTGTCGACCCAGCGGCGCTTTCTGGCCGACGCCGCGCACCAGCTCAAGACGCCGCTGGCCGGGCTGCGCATGCAGGCCGACCTGGCGCAGCGCGAAACCGATGCGGAACAGCTGAAGAATTCGCTGCGCCACATCGGCGAGGCCAGCATCCGCGCGACCCACACCGTCAACCAGTTGCTGGCGATGGCGCGCGCCGAGACCACCGGCCGCGCGCTGGCCAAGCAGCGCGTGGACCTGGTCAAGATTGTCTCCAGCATCATGGCCGACTCGGTGCCGCGCGCGCTGGACAAGCGCATCGACCTGGGCTACGACGGCCCGGACGCCGGCGAACCCGCCACGCACCTGCAAGGCAATCCGACGCTGCTGGGCGAACTGGTGCGCAACCTGGTCGACAACGCCATCAACTACACGCCGGTGGGCGGCCATGTCACGGTGCGGCTGATGGTCGACCGCTTCAGCGGCATCCTGGTGCTGATCGTCGAGGACTCGGGGCCGGGCATTCCCGAGTCGGAGCGCGAACTGGTGTTCCAGCCCTT
>JAQGMN010000081.1 GCA_028292345.1 Polaromonas sp.
GGTGGCTGTAGGTGTCGTCTTCGGCGATGTGGAAGTCGTGCTGGCTGGCCAGTTGCAGCAGCCGGTGGGCGCTGCCCGGCGCCAGGCAATGACCGGTCGGGTTGTGGAACACGCTGACGCTGACAAACAGCTTGGGGGCATGCAGCTGGCAGTACTGCGCCATCATGTCCAGGTCGGGCCCGTCGGCACGGCGGGGCACCGGCAGGATGCGCATGCCCAGCGCAGCGAGCCGGGCAAACTCGACCGCCCAGCCGGGCTCCTCGACCATCACGCAGTCGCCGGCGCGCAGCAGGGCGCGGCTGATGATGTCCAGCGCATGGGTGGCGCCGACGGTGGTAATGATCTGCGCGGGATCGGCCGGGATGTTGAGCGCGCCCAGCCGCAGCGAGAGCGAGCGGCGCAGGCCGCTGTCGCCCATCGGCTCGCCGTAGTGCAGCGACAGGTCGCGCAGCGCGCTGGCGCTGGTGACCTTGCGCACCGCGGCCGGCAGGAAGCCGGCGTCCAGCCATTCCGCCGGAAACACGCCCATGCCCGGTTGCGGCTTGTGGCTGACCGAATGGAACATGCCGCGAATCAGGGCCGCGGCATCGACCGGCGCCTGCGCTGAGCCTGCTATATTTTTGCTAGCTGTCTGCGCCCTTCCGGCCTGCGCAAAAGGCATATTCGATGCCGAATCACGGACAAAAAAGCCCCGGTTCCTGCGCGCGACCACCAGCCCCTGCGCCTGCAGCTGGTCATAGGCCGCCACCACGGTGGACACGCCCACGCCCTGCTGCTCGGCGCACAGCCGCACCGACGGCAGCCGCGCGCCCGGCGACAGCAAACGGGTGCGGATGCGTTCGGCAAAACGCGCGCTGAGCTGTTCGGCCAGGGACTGGGACGCGGTTTTCATCAACATGGCGGGGTCTTTTCTGGCAGGGCGCCCTGCCGTGTACTGTCAAGACGGGCAATACAGTTCAATGGATTGTTGATCAAACTGTATCGGCAGTGTGCTGCTGGAAACTATAAAGTCATTGCCATGAACTGGCAAGAATTTACCGCGCTGCTCGTCCTGGCCACGGCCATGAGTTTCACGCCCGGCCCCAACACCACGCTGTCCACCGCGCTCGCGGCCAACCACGGCCTGCGCCGGGCCATGCCCTTTGTCTGCGCCGTTCCGGTCGGCTGGGGCGTGCTGCTGGGCGTCTGCGCGCTGGGGCTCGGTGGCTTGGTGCTGGCGGTGCCGCTGCTGAGCTGGGCCATCAAGCTCGTCGGCGTGGCCTACCTGCTGTGGCTGGCGTCAAAAATAGCGCGCTCGCGCCAGTTGAGCCAGCTTGACGCGGCCAAGCTGAACGTCACCTTCTGGCAGGGCGCGGCGCTGCAGTTCGTCAACATCAAGGCCTGGATGCTGGCGCTGGCCATCGTCAGCGGCTGGATTGCTGGGCGCGCCGAACCCGGCCAGCGCATGGCGGTGGTGCTGCCGGTGATGCTGGCCTTTGCCTTTGCCAGCAACCTGACGTATGCGCTGGCCGGCTCGCTGCTGCGCGAATGGCTGGCCGGGCCGCTGGGCTCGGGCCGCCGGCTGGTGATGTTCAACCGCGCCATGGCCGCCGTGCTGGTGGTCACCGCTGTCTGGATGCTGTTCCTGTGACATGCCCCATGCCAATCCCGCAAGCCAGCATCACCAAGGGCCTGTGGCTGGGCCTGCTGGGCATCGTGATCTTTGCCGCCACGCTGCCGATGACGCGCCTGGCCGTTGGAACGGCCGAGGCGCCGCAAATGGCCAGCGTCTTCATCGCGATGGGCCGGGCCGTGGTGGCGGCCGGCTTGTCGGTGCTGTTCCTGGTCGCCACCAGGGCGCCGCTGCCCCGGCGGCAGGACTGGCTGCCATTGGCCATCACGGCGGCCGGCGTGGTGCTGGGCTTTCCGCTGTTCACCTCGCTCGCCATGCGCCATGTCGAGGCGATGCATGCCAGCGTCATCGTCGGCGTGCTGCCGCTGGCGACTGCCGCCGTTGGCGCCCTGCTGCACCGGCAGCGGCCGTCAAAAGGATTCTGGCTGTGCGCCGGCCTGGGCAGCGCGCTGGTGGTGGCATTTGCCGTGCTGCGCTCGGGCGCTGCCAGCGGCCTGGCGGTCCAGCCGGCCGACCTGCTGCTGCTGGCCGCCATGCTGTGCGCTGCCGTGGGCTACGGCTACGGCGGGCGGCTGTCGCAGGAGATGCGCGCCGAGCATGTGATCTGCTGGGCGCTGGTGCTGGCGCTGCCGCTGACCCTGCCGCTGGCCTTTTCCAGCTGGCCGGTGGCGCCGCTCCGGGCCACGGCCTGGTGGGGCTTTGCCTATGTGGCGGTGTTCTCGATGTGGCTGGGCTTTTTTGCCTGGTACCGCGGCCTGGCGCTGGGCGGCACGGTGCGTGTCAGCCAGGTTCAGCTGGTGCAGCCTTTCCTGTCGATGCTGTTCGCCGTGCCGCTGCTGGGCGAGCGGCTGGACGCGGTGACGGTCGGCTTCGGTCTGGCGGTGATTGCCGTTGTCTTCATCGGCAAGAAAATGCCGGTCCAGCCCGCGCCTGCGCAGGCGGCAGCACCGGCCAGCGTTTAGAGTCAGGCTCTGGATTTGAATGACAGGCTGCATCGAGCAGCCGCAAAAAAAGGAAACGCCATGCAATGGATACAAGCGCGACGCGCCGAAAAAATGAACCCCTCGGTGATCCGCGAAATTCTCAAGGTCACTGAAAAACCCGGCATCATCAGCTTCGCCGGCGGCCTGCCCTCGCCCAAGACCTTCCCGGTCAGCGCCTTCAGCGCCGCCTGCGAAAAGGTGCTGCGTGAAGACGGCCATGCCGCGCTGCAGTACGCGGCCAGCGAAGGCTATGCGCCGCTGCGCGAAATGGTCGCCGCGATGCTGCCGTGGAACGTGGACCCGGCGCTGGTCCTGATCACCACCGGCTCGCAGCAGGGGCTGGACCTGGTCGCCAAGGTGCTGATCGACGAAGGCAGCCGCGTGCTGGTGGAGACGCCCACCTACCTGGGCGCGCTGCAAGCCTTCACGCCCATGGAGCCCGAGATCGCCAGCGTCGCCAGCGACGACGGCGGCGTGGACATTGCCGACCTGACGGCCAAGGCCGAAGGCGCACGCTTTTTCTATGTGCTGCCCAATTTCCAGAACCCGACCGGCCGCACCATGCCCGAAGCGCGCCGCGCCGCCCTGAGCCTTGAAGCGGCGCGCCTGGGCCTGCCGCTGGTCGAGGACAACCCCTACGGCGACCTGTGGTTCGACACGCCGCCGCCGCTGCCGCTGACGGCGCGCAACCCCGAAGGCTGCATCTACCTGGGGTCGTTCTCCAAGGTGCTGGCGCCGGGGCTGCGGCTGGGCTTCATGGTGGCGCCCGCATCCATCTTTCCGAAGCTGCTGCAGGCCAAGCAGGCCGCCGACCTGCACAGCCCCGGCTTCAACCAGCGGCTGGTGGCCGAGGTGATGAAGGACGGCTTCCTGGACCGCCATGTGCCGCTAATTCGCGCGCTGTACAAATCGCAGCGCGACGCCATGCTGGCGGCCATGGCGCGCGAAATGCCCGAAGGCGTCGAATGGAACACGCCGGCCGGCGGCATGTTCCTGTGGGTGCGCCTGCCCGCAGGCATGAATGCGATCGAGCTGCTGCCCCTTGCGGTCGAGCGCAATGTGGCCTTCGTGCCGGGCTGGGCGTTCTATGCCGGCCAGCCGGACGCCCGCACGCTGCGCCTGTCGTTCGTGACCTCCAGCGTGCAGCAGATCGACATCGGCATTGCCGCGCTGGCCGGGGCGATCCGGGACATGCGGGCGGGTCTGCCGGTCGCGGCGCCCCATGCCGGCAGCAAGGCCGCCGTTGCCGTTTGACCCGTCCACATCACGATGGCAGGAAGCCGGCATGCTCAAGATCTGGGGACGCATCAGTTCCATCAATGTCCGCAAGGTCGTCTGGGCCGCCCAGGAACTGGGCCTGGCATTTCAGCGGTTCGACGCCGGCGGCGCCTTCGGCATCGTGAAAGAGCCCGGCTACCTGCGCATGAACCCCAATGCCCAGGTGCCGGTGCTTGACGATGACGGCTTCGTCCTCTGGGAATCGAACGTCATCGTGCGCTACCTGTGCGCCAAGCACGCTGCCGGCGCGTTTTATCCGCTCGACCTGCAGCAGCGCTTCAAGGCCGAGCAATGGATGGACTGGCAGCAGACCAGCTTCAACCCGGCCGCGCGCAATGGCTTCATCCAGTGGATACGCACGCCCCCCGCGCAGCGCCAGCCCGGGCTGATCGCCCAGTCGAACGCGGCCGCCGAGCCGCTGCTGGACCTGCTCGACGCCCACCTGGCCAGCCAGCCCTTCATGGGCGGCGCGCATTTCGGCATGGCCGACATTCCAGTGGGCTGCGAGATGCACCGCTGGTTCGGCCTGCCCCAGCCGCGCACGCCGCGCCCGCACCTGGACGCCTGGTACGACCGCATGCTGGCGCGTCCGGCCAGCGCCGGCGTGCTGGACCAGCCCCTGGCCTGAAGCGCATGCCAGCCCCTGCCAGACCTGAAACGATGCATTGAAAGAACCCGATGAAGCAACGCCTGTTCAAGCAAGTGGACGTGTTCACCCCCGTGCCCTATCTCGGCAACCCGCTGGCCGTGGTGCTCGACGGCAGCGGCCTGGACGATGCCGCCATGCAGCGCTTTGCCCGCTGGACCAACCTGTCGGAAACCACCTTCCTGTTGCCGCCCGAGGAGGCGACGGCCGACTACCGGGTTCGCATCTTCACGCCCGGCGGCGAGCTGCCGTTTGCCGGCCACCCGACGCTGGGCAGCTGCCACGCCTGGCTGCAGGCGGGCGGCCAGCCCCAAAGCGCGGAATTCATCGTGCAGCAATGCCAGGTCGGCCTGGTCAAAATCCGGCGTGAAGGCAATCGCCTGGCGTTTGCCGCCCCGCCGCTCAGGCGCTCGGCGCCCAGCCCTGTTTTGCTCGCCAAGGTCGCGGCGGCGCTGGGCCTGAAGGCGCCCCAGGTGCTGGCCGCCCAGCTGCTTGACAACGGCCCCGTCTGGCTCGGGCTGCTGCTGGACAGCCCGGATACCGTGCTGCAGCTCACGCCCGACCACGCGGCGCTGGAGCAGCTGGATGTCAAGGTCGGCATTGCGGCCCTTTATCCGCAGGAGGAAACCCTGCCGCTGATTGGCCGCGCCAACCGTGAAGCACGCGCCTTTGGCGCCAGCGCCAAGCAAACCCCTGGCGCCGCGCCCGACCTGGAAGTGCGCGCTTTCGCCGCCTCCATCGGCATCAACGAAGACCCGGTCACCGGCAGCCTCAATGCCAGCCTGGCGCAGTGGCTGATCGAATCCGGCCATGCGCCCGAGCGCTACCTGGCCTCGCAAGGCGCCTGCATCGGCCGCGCCGGGCAGGTCCATCTCGAGCGCGATGCCCAGGGCCAGGTCTGGGTCGGCGGCGAATCGGTCACCTGCATCGACGGCCAGGTTGCGCTGTAATTCAAAACCAACCAAACCCGCCAGCGCCATGATGAACAGCGCCGCCACTGTCCCGCCGGTGCAGTCGCAAATTGACCACCTGGTCGTGCTCGCCAGCAGCCTGGACGAAGGCGTGCAGTGGTGCGAAGCCGTGCTGGGCGTCACGCCCGGTCCCGGCGGCGAGCATGCGCTGATGGCCACGCACAACCGCCTGCTCAGCCTGGCGTCGCCGGTGTATCCGCAGGCTTACCTTGAAATCATTGCTATCAATCCAGGAGCTGTCAGCGCACGGCTGGCAAGCGCAAAACGCTGGTTTGACATGGACAGCCCGGAAATGCAGCGGCGAGTGGCGACCGGCGGGCCGCAGCTTGGGCACATCGTCGCCCGCACCGCGCAGGCGCAGGCGGGCGTTGCCGCGCTGGCCGGCCTGGGGCTGGACCGGGGCGAGGTGCTGCAGGCCTGGCGCCGCACGCCGCACGGCCTGCTGCACTGGAGCATCACCGTGCGCCAGGACGGCCAGCGGCTGTTCTACGGCCTGC
>JAQGMN010000085.1 GCA_028292345.1 Polaromonas sp.
CAGATGCTGGCGATGAGCATGGGCGTGGCGGCTGCGGGCGCGGTGCTGGCGGGCTTCACCGACTTTTTCGGCAGCGGCGGGGCGCTGCAGACGCTGCATTCTTTCCAGGCAACGTTTGCCTGCATGGGGCTGATGACGCTGGCGTCGGCCGGCATCTTCTGGCAGCTTTCGCCGCAGGTGAACAGCGTCAAGCCCGCCGAAAGCCCGGACGCCTCCGGCCAGGGCTAGCGCGCATCCGATTCCATCGAAAACAGATTTTTCAGCATCAAATAAGCCTCAAGCGCACGCGTGGGCTGCACGGGCAGCTATCAGTTCAGTAGCGAAAAACCATCAGGCCGGATAAAGCGCACCCAGCACGCGCAAGCCCGCCGCCCCGGTCACCCCGGGCAGGTTGCCGGGCAGGCGCCTGAGCATCTGGCGGGCCAGCCAGGCAAAGGCCGCCGCCTCGACCTGCAGCGGTCCCAAGCCGTGCGCGTCCGAGGTGCTGACGCGCAGCCAGGGCAATGCCGCCTGCAGGCGCTCCAGCAGGTGCAGGTTGAATGCGCCGCCACCGCAGACAATCAGCTCGACGCTCTCCTTTCCATAGCTGTTGACGCCCGCAGTGCATGCGCAAACCGTCAATTCGGTCAATGTATGCTGAATGTCCCCGGGACGTTCGCCGGCAAAGGGCTGGAGCTTTTCAGCGAGCCACGCCAGGCTGAACAGGTCGCGCCCGGTGCTCTTGGGGATCGGCTGCGCAAAATAGGGCTCATCGAGCAGGCTGGCCAGCAGCGCCGGGATGAGCCGGCCGCTTTTCGCCCAGGCGCCGCCTTCATCGAACGGCTGGCCGGTGTGCTTCAGGCACCAGGCATCCATCAGCGCATTGCCCGGCCCGCAGTCAAAACCCAGCACCGCAGCCGCCGAACCGCCCGGCGGCAGCACGCTGAGGTTGGAAATGCCGCCCAGGTTCAACACCGCCACGCCGCCATCGCTCCGGCCAAAAACACCCTGGTGGAAGGCCGGCACCAGGGGCGCGCCCTGGCCGCCTGCGGCCAGGTCGCGGCTGCGGAAATCGGCCACCACGTCGATTCCGGCCAGTTCGGCCAGCAGGGCGGGATTGTTGAGCTGGAGCGTGTAGCCAACGCCCGAAGGCGCAGCGGACGTTCGCTGCGGCTGGTGCCGGACGGTCTGCCCGTGCGCGCCGATGGCCTGGATCTGGGCGGCGCCGATCCCCTGCGCCTCTGCCTGCTGCACCAGGGCGGCGACCACGCGCGCATACACCGCCGCCAGTTCGCTGCCTGCCAGCGCGGCGCGATGCAACTCATGGTGGGACGGCGTGTTGAGCGCCAGCAGTTCAGCCCGGAATGCCCCGGCGAAGGGTTCGCTGGCGCTGGCAATGACGCGCAGCGTGTCGCCGGAAAAATCGACCAGCACGCCGTCGGCGCCGTCCAGGGAGGTGCCTGACATCAGGCCGATGAAATAGTCGTCGTGCATGCAGCGATTTTGCCGCAGTGCCGACAGTAGCTTTTCCGGCTTGCCTGGCTTATTCGGCGCGGGTCTGGTCGATGGTGGCGGCGGCCTGCAACTGGTTGCGGAAACCATTGGCCAGCTGTCTGAACTGCGGCAGGGCGGCGGCCGGCACCGGCACCACGTCGCTCTGCCGGGCAATCGCCATCGGGTCTTGCTGCACGCCGTTGATGCGCACCTCGAAATGCAGGTGCGGCCCGGTGGCCCAGCCGCTGGAGCCGACCAGGCCGATGGTCTGGCCCTGATTTACCGACTGGCCGACCTGCACATTGATCTTGCTCAGGTGCGCATAGACCGTTTCCATGTTGTTGCGGTGCTTGACGAAGACCACATTGCCAAAGCCGTTCTGCACCCCGGCGAACTCGACCACGCCGTCGCCGACGGTGCGGGCCGGCGTGCCGGTGGTGGCGGCAAAGTCGGTGCCGTTGTGGGCGCGCCAGGTTTGCAGGACGGGATGGAAACGCATCGAGAAACCGCTGCTGATGCGCGAGAACTCGACCGGGGAACTCAGGAACGAGCGGCGCAGGCTCTGCCCGTCCAGCGTGTAGTAGCCGCCCTTGTGCGGCGCGCCCGAGGCATCCTGGCCGGGCGGCTGGAACCACATCGCCTGGAAAGTCTTGCCGCCATTGACAAATTCGGCCGACAGGACGCGGCCGGCGCGCATGGTTTCGCCGTCGGCCTCCAGGGTTTCATAGACCACGTTGAAGCGGTCGCCCTTGCGCAGCGCGCGTCGGAAATCGATGTCGGTCGAGAAGATTTCCGCCATCTGCACGCCGACCCCGTCGGGCATGCGCGCATCGTCGATGGCGGCGAACAGCGTCGTTTCGATGGTGGCGCTGGCCAACCGGGCCGAGCGGGTGTAGGGCGCGGTCTCGATGCGCGAGGTGAAGCGGGCGCTGCCCGCGCTGCTGCTGCGCTCGATGACCAGGCGCTGGAACTGCTGTTCGTCATCGGTTGCCCAGCGCATGCTGAGCTTGAGGAGTTGCTGCGTGTCGCTGGCTTCAACGGTGACATTCTTGCCCGGCTGGCCCGCCAGGATCAGCTGGGCGTTGCGGTCGCTGCGCAGAAAGGCATCGGCCGCGGCGTCATCGAGGTTGAGCCGCCTGAGCAGCGAGGCGGCCGTGTCGCTGCTGCGCGTGGCCTCGGTGCGGAACAATTTGAAGCCGAAGTCGGCCAGCGCCTCGGCCTGGGCCTTGGCCGCCTGGGGCGCCAGCGGCTCAATGGCTTCGAGCACCTGGCGGACCGGCAGATCGGCGGCGTCGGGCGCCAGCGGCGCAACACCAAAGGCGGTCACGCCGGTTCCCAGCAGCAGCACGGCCAGGCTGCCGGTGATGCGCCGGGGGTGGCGGCGCAGGCTGTCGCCAACGGCGTTCAATACACGCGAAAAGGTCAGGGGAACATGGGAGGCGACGGGCAGGCGCAAAACGTAAATCCCAACAAAAATGTACCGGGCTCTCCAGGAGCGGGCGGACAGTGATGACAGATCAATCGATACCCTGCCCAGGCGTTTTGCCAGCGCCAGGGAGCATCGAACTCGAAATTTTTGGCTTCCTCGCCAGTGTTGAGTGGCGCCTCTAAAATGGCGACCCGACGTAGGAAAGTCAGAATTATATCTGTCAGACATCGCGCAGCCCCTGGAAAAATCCTTATGAATCAAGAGCTTGTTACAAATACACCCCTGTCTGACTCCGTTAAAGAAGCCTTGGCCGTCTCCCTGCGGGGCTGCGACGAGCTGATTCCGCAGGACGAATGGGCCCGAAAGCTGGCCCGCAGCGAAGCCACCGGCGTGCCGCTGCGCATCAAGCTCGGACTGGACCCGACCGCGCCGGACATCCACATCGGCCACACCGTGGTGCTGAACAAAATGCGCCAGCTGCAGGACCTGGGCCACACGGTGATTTTCCTGATTGGCGACTTCACCACCCTGATCGGCGACCCGTCGGGGCGCAACAGCACGCGCCCGCCGCTGACGCCCGAGCAGATCAAGGCAAATGCTGACACTTATTACCGTCAGGCCAGCCTGGTGCTCGATCCGGACCGGACCGAGATCCGCTACAACAGCGAATGGTGCGACCCGCTGGGCGCGCGCGGCATGATCCAGCTGGCGTCGCGCTACACCGTGGCGCGCATGATGGAGCGCAACGACTTTCACGACCGCTTCCATGCCGGCCAGTCGATCAGCGTGCACGAGTTCTTGTACCCGCTGATGCAGGGCTACGATTCGGTCGCGCTGAAAAGCGACCTGGAACTCGGCGGCACCGACCAGAA
>JAQGMN010000086.1 GCA_028292345.1 Polaromonas sp.
GCGGCGAAAGGCTATTTCAAGGACGCCAGGCTCGACGTGACGGTGGACGCCGGCAACGGCTCGGGCGGCACGGTCACGCGCGTGGCGTCGGGCGCCTACGACATGGGCTTTGCCGACATGGCCGCGCTGATGGAATTCCATGCCAACAATGTGGATGCGCCGAACAAGCCGGTCGCGGTGATGATGGTCTACAACGACACGCCGGCCTCGGTCATGGCGCTGAAGAAATCGGGCATCCGGGCCCCCGCCGACCTGAGCGGCAAGAAGTTCGGCGCGCCGGTGTTCGACGCCGGCCGCCGGGCCTTTCCGATCTTTGCCAAGGCCAACAACATCAGCAACGTGAACTGGACCGCGATGGACCCGGCGCTGCGCGAGACCATGCTGATCCGCGGCGACATCGACGCCATCACCGGCTTCACCTTCACCTCGCTGCTGAACCTGGAGGCGCGCGGCGTCAAGGCCGCCGACGTGGTCGTGCTGCCCTACCCCGACTTCGGCGTGAAGCTCTACGGCAACGTCATCATCGCCTCGCCGAAAATGATCAAGGACAACCCGGCGGCGGTCAAGGCCTTTTTGGTCGCCTTTGCCAAGGGCGCCAAGGACGTGATCGCCAACCCGGCCGCCGCGATTGCCGATGTCAAGGCGCGCGACGGCATCGTCAATCCGGAACTTGAAACCCGGCGCCTGAAGCTGGCCATCGACACCGTGATCAACAGCCCCAACGCCCGCGCCGAGGGCTTCGGCCAGGTCAACGGCCCACGCCTGTCGCTGATGGCGTCGCAGGTGTCGGACGCCTTTGGCACCAAGACCCGCGTGAACCCCGAGGCGGTCTGGAACGGCGCGTTCCTGCCCACCAAGGCGGAATTGAACGTCCTTCCCAAATAACCGATTGCTCTTTATTTAATAGCTGCTTGCGCTTGCTGGACAAGCGCAAGCGCACATTTTGATGCCTAACACCATGCAAGAAACCGCAACACCCTGGTTTGTCGATTTCCAGGATGTCTGGCTCGCCTACAACGACGAGTTGCTCAAGCAGAACAACTTCGCGGTCGAGGCCATCGACCTGAAAGTCAAGCCCGGCGAGTTCATCGCCATCGTCGGGCCGTCGGGCTGCGGCAAATCGACCTTCATGAAGCTGGCGACCGGCCTGAAGATGCCGTCGATGGGCAAGATCAGGATCGACGGCCAGCCCGTGACCGGGCCGCTGAAGGTCTCGGGCATGGCCTTCCAGGCGCCGTCGCTGCTGCCCTGGCGGACCACGGTGGACAACGTGCTGCTGCCGCTGGAAATCGTCGAGCCCTTTCGGCAACAGTTCAAGCACAAGCGCAGGGAATACGAGGAGCGTGCGCGCCGGCTGCTGCAAAAGGTCGGCCTGGGCGGCTACGAGGACAAGTTCCCGTGGCAGCTGTCGGGCGGCATGCAGCAGCGCGCCAGCATCTGCCGCGCCTTGATCCACGAGCCGAAAATGCTGCTGCTCGACGAGCCCTTCGGCGCGCTGGATGCCTTCACGCGCGAGGAGCTCTGGTGCATCCTGCGCGACCTGTGGACCGAGCAGCGATTCAACGTGATCCTGGTGACGCACGACCTGCGCGAGTCGGTGTTCCTGGCCGACACGGTGTATGTGATGAGCCGCAGCCCCGGCCGCTTCGTCGTCAAGCGCGAGATCGACCTGCCGCGCCCGCGCGAGCTGGAACTGACCTACACCCAGGAATTCGCCGACATCGTGCTCGAACTGCGCGGCCACATCGGCGCCTTCCGCAAGCCGGCGGCCGTCGCCTGAGCGCCGGCGCTTTCCATTTACTGCTTTTTCCTGCTTCTCGCCAAGGCTTTCATGCACAACAAAACCGTCGAGCGCTGGTCCCCGTGGCTGCTGCTGACCACCGTGATCGTGCTGTGGCAGGTCATCTGCTCGGCCTTCGCCATTTCCGAATTCATCTTTCCGAGCCCGTGGCGCATCTGGACGCAGCTGGTGGAATTCAAGGGCCTGATCGCCGGCCACGCCTGGCGCACCTACTGGGTGACGATGGCCGGTTTCGGCCTGGCCATCGTGGTCGGCGTGCTGCTGGGTTTTCTGGTCGGCAGCTCGCGCCTGGCATATGCGGCGCTGTACCCGCTGATGACGGCGTTCAATGCGCTGCCCAAGGCGGCGTTCGTGCCCATCCTGGTGGTGTGGTTCGGCATTGGCGCGGGCCCGGCGATCTTGACGGCGTTTTTGATCTCGTTTTTTCCGATCATGGTGAACATCGCCACCGGCCTGGCGACGCTGGAGCCTGAACTCGAAGACGTGCTGCGGGTGCTGGGCGCCCGACGCTGGGACGTGCTGGTCAAGGTCGGCCTGCCGCGCTCGATGCCGTATTTTTACGGTTCGCTCAAGGTGGCGATCACGCTGGCGTTTGTCGGCACCACGGTGTCGGAAATGACCGCGGCCAACGAAGGCATCGGCTATCTCTTGATCTCGGCCGGCTCGTCGATGCAGATGGGCCTGGCGTTTGCCGGCCTGATGGTTGTCGGCGCGATGGCCATGGCGATGTACGAGCTGTTCAGCCTGGTGGAAAAGCACACCACCGGCTGGGCGCATCGCGGCTCGCAAGGCTGATGCACGTGCAGTTTCCCGCAATGACGCCCGAGCAGATCACGCGCCACCTGCAACGCGCCAACGACGTGGCCCGGCGCGCGATGACGCTGGGCCGCCACCCGTTCGGCGCCATCCTGGTCGCGCCCGACGGCGAGACGGTGCTGATGGAGCAGGGCAACGTGGACACGGTGAACCATGCCGAATCGGTGCTGGCGCGCCATGCCGTTCTCAACTACGGCGCCGATTACCTGTGGAACTGCACGCTGGTCACCACCGTCGAGCCGTGCGCGATGTGCGCGGGAACGCAGTACTGGGCGCACATCGGCCGGCTGGTGTACGGCATGACCGAAGCGCGCCTGCTGAGCCTGACCGGCAACCATGGCGAGAACCCGACGATGGACCTGCCCTGCCGCGAGGTGTTCGCCCGGGGCCAGAAGGCGGTTCAGGTGATCGGTCCGGTGCTGGCCATGGAAGAGGCGATTGCCGCGCTGCACCGGGATTTCTGGGCTGCGTGAGGCGCTTGCCTTGACAGGCGCTGCGTTGTCTTTTGCCTGCTTCTGTTGGGTTTTTTGGTTTCGAGCGCCTGCCCGGCGGGGGGTAACTTTCTTTTCTGGCAAAAAAGAAAGTTACCCCCCGCCGGGAAGGCGCTCCGCACCTGAAAACCACAGAAGAAGCAAACCAAAGCCCCCAAAAAAACACAGCGATCAAGCCGCAGGCGTTAATCATTACCAGACCATAATTAATAAAAATAATACCCGCAGCGCTTACTCAACAAGCGCTGACAGCTATATTCTTTATAGCAAAGCATTGATCCTGAAGACTTCGCTCTCGCCATGCCGGGCCAGCAAGTCCATCAGCTTGCGGCGAATCAAAATGCCCGGCCGGTCGGACTCCATCGAAAACTCGACGCCGCGCCGGCGCAGGTCCACCAGCGCGTCGGGGTCGGTCGATTCCAGGATGTCCTTGTCCTCGCGCGTGATCTCCTCATCGAAATCGATCAGCATCTGCGCTGGGCAGTCGGACTCCAGGTCGTTGCGGAACAGCCACTGGCACAGCTGCATGCGGCCGTCGTCAATCGGCGTGAAGCAGTTGATGATGATGTGCCGGATGCCCGACGGGTATTCGATGTCGAGCCGGCGCGAAAACGGCAGGTAGTAGGCATTGCGCATGTGGCGCTGCGTGATGGCATCCGTCACGCCGCTGATGCGGTGGAATTTGGCCGGATTGGCCGCGTCGATCACGGTTTCGGCATAAAAGCCGGTGCCCTTTTCCACCAGCTCGTACTTGCTCGGCGCGGGCGACGCCGCCACGCCGAAGGTCGCCCGGTGGACGAAGCTGAAGTGCGAGTTGTCAAAGGAGTTTTCCAGCGCGCGCAGCGGGCTGGTGGCCCATTCCTCGTAAAACTGGAAGATGGTGCGGTAGCCGGGATCGGAAAACTCGGGCATCTCCGGCAGGTCGGCAATCGGTTCTTCGAGCGCCACCCAGGCATAGCCGTAGCGCGCGGTGCAGCGGTAGGCGGTGGTCTTGTAGTCGGGCGGCACGCTGCGCTCGGCCGCGTACTGCGGAATCCGCACCACCGTGCCGGCGCGGTCGTAGGTCCAGCCGTGGTAGGCGCACTGCAGCTGGCCCTGGGCGCAGGCCTGCCCTTCGGCATTGACGCACCAGCCTTTGGACAGCCGGGCGGTGCGGTGGCAGCAGCGGTCGCGCAGGGCGGCGGGCTGGCCCTCGGCATCGAGAAACAGCACGATGTTCTCGCCCAGCAGGGTAAAGGGTTTCGGTCCGGCGGCCAGTTCGCTCAGGGGCATGACGGCATGCCAGAACTTGCGGAAAACGGGTTGTTGGGTGACCAGCATCAAAGCGCTCCTTGAATTGAATGACATCAAGAGCAATTTCCGGCCGGTGGCTGCCTTCGCGCAGGCACCGGGTGAACGCTTCTACTCCAGGAATTTTCAAGCAATTAGCAGGCCAACGCCCGCAAAACCCCGAAGGCCATGATCCAGCGCAAACCTGGCATGCGAAATGCATGGATGGCTGGGCAGCGAGTAGAAGCGTTCAGCGGCCTTGAGACCCGAAAACTTGCGGTTCGGGCCGCCCGGAAATTGCTCCTGAAAACCCAGATGCCCCTTGAAACAGGGCTTTGGATCTTCATGAACCCTGACTGGAAACGCCATGAAACGCCGTTTATTCGTGGGCAGCGCCTGCGCCCTTGCCCTTCCCGCCGTGTGGAGCCAATCCGCGCCCAAGCTCACCCCGGTCAAGTTCACGCTCGACTTCCGCGTCAACGGGCAGACCTCGCCGTTTTTCCTGGCGCAAAGCCTGGGCTACTACCGCGACGAAGGACTCGATGTGACCATCGACGTGGGCGCCGGTTCGGTGGCGTCCATCACGCGCATTGCCAGCGGCGTGTACCAGATGGGCCTGGGCGACATCACCGGGCTGGTGGAATTCAATGCGCAAAACCCGGGCACTCCTTTGGTGCAGGCGGTGTACCAGTACTACAACCGCGCGCCGTTTGTGATCATTGGGCGCAAGGACCGGGGCATCACCACCGAGTTCGGCAGCCTGGAGGGCAAGCGCATCGCCGCCGCCGCGGTGGAGTCCACGCGCCGGGTGTGGCCCATGGTGGCCCGCAAGCTCAACGCCAAGCCCGACCTGTTCAACTGGATCACGACCGATTTCAGCGTGCGCGACAACGTCATGGTGCGCGGCGACGTGGACGGCGCGACGTTTTTCCATGATTCGGCCGTGTCGCTGTTTTCGCGCATGAAGGCGCAGGAGCTGTCGGTGTTGCCGTATTCGAAAGCGGGCGTCAACCTGTACGGCAATGCCATTTTGGCCAGCAGCAACCTGATCGCGCAGAACCCCAAGGTAGTGGCGGCCTTCCTGCGCGCCACCAACCGTGCGATCGTGGCCACCTTCGCCAACCCGGCGGCCTCGATTGCGGCCACGCGCCAGCGCGAGCCGATGCTCGATGAAAAGGTCGAGCTGGAGCGCTGGAAGATCACCGCGCAGTATGTCGGCGCCAGCGACACCGCCAGCCACGGGCTGGGCGACATCCGAAAGCTCTACCTGGAGCAGCAGGTCGACGACGTGGCCGAAACCTTCAGCCTGAAAAACCGGCCCAGCGCCGACAGCCTCTTCAACCTGTCGATGCTGCCGCCCAAGGCCGAGCGGATGGTCAGGGCATGAGCAGCGCTGCCGAACAGCCATTGGACGAGCGCGACGGCCGCTACCTGCGCCTGGCCATCGGCTGGTCGGCCACCGCCCGCGAGCGCGGCAACCGGCCGTTTGGCGCGGTCATCGTCTCCAGCGCCGGCGAGGTGCTGGCCGAAGCCTATTGCAACACCACGGAAACCGGCGACTGCACCGGCCATGCCGAGACCCAGGCGGTGCGCCAGGCCAGCCCGCGCACCAGCCGCGAAGTGATGAAGGACGCCACGCTGTACTCGTCGGCCGAGCCGTGCGTGATGTGCGCAGGGGCGATCTTCTGGTCGGGCATCGGGCGGGTGGTGTTCGGCATCGACGCCGTGCGCCTGCGCGTCATGCGCGGTGAACGCCCCGAGCAGCGCGATGCCGAGCTGTCGTGCCGCGACGTGTTCGCGGCCTCGCCGCATGCGATTGAATGCATCGGCCCGGCGCTGCTGGAAGCCTCCAGCCTCCCGCACCGGGGATTCTGGAAAACTTGAATCTACAAAAACCGCTCCAGCAGCCGGCGCGACGCCTTGTCCAGCGCCGCCATGTCGGCAATGCGGTACTGCACGCCTTCGCTGGCGGCGATCAGCAGTTCGCCGCCCTTGAGCCGGCGGATGTCTTCCTCGCCCTTGAGCACGAAGGACGTGTTGCCCCGGTCGGTTTCCACCGTCCAGGTGCTGGGCGTGCCGAACGACGACACGCTCACCAGCCGCGTGACCTCGGGCACGAAGTCGCGCAGCGCGAGTTCATCGTGCAGCAGCAGCCGCACGGCGGTCGGCAGGGCCGACAGCTGCTCGATCCAGACCAGTTCATGGCCTTCGGTGCTGACCAGCGAAATGCCCTCCTCGGGCGCGGCCAGCGGAAAGGCGCGCACCGGCACGACGCCCTGGTGCACCTCCCCATGCGGGCTGATGTACTTCAGGCGGCCCGAGGCTTCTCGCTTGAGCTGGAAAGCGGGAATGAAGGTGAAATTGGTCATGGTTGGGTGTCCTTTTGCTGCGCTGGCAGCGCTGTCACGGCATGCCGGCCTGCTGCAGCGCATGCTGGGCGGTGTGCTCGACATGCGCGGTGGCTGCGGCGATCAGTCCGTCCTGCGCTTCGGTGGCGTCCTCGGTATCGACCTGGCGCGCCTGCGCCTCATACAGCCGCCAGTAGTGGCCCTGGCGCGCCATCAGCGCGTCGTGCGGCCCGACCTCGACGACCTGCCCCCGGTCCATCACCACCAGCCGGTCGGCCTTGCGCAGGGTGGACAGGCGGTGCGCAATCGCAATCGTGGTGCGGCCCTGCACCAGGTTGTCCAGCGCCTTCTGGATTTCCTTTTCGGTCTCGGTATCGACCGACGACGTGGCCTCGTCCAGTATCAAGATGCGCGGGTCGATCAGCAGGGCGCGCGCAATCGAGATGCGCTGGCGCTCGCCGCCCGACAGGCCCTGGCCGCGCTCGCCCACCAGCGAGTCGTAGGCCTGCGGCAGCCGCAGGATGAACTCGTGCGCATGCGCCGCGCGCGCGGCGGCAACGATGTCGGCGCGCGTGGCGCCGGGCTTGCCGTAGGCGATGTTCTCGGCAATCGTGCCGAAGAACAAAAACGGCTCCTGCAGCACCAGGCCGATGTGGCGCCGGTAGTCGGCCACGCCGAAGCGCCGGATGTCGGTGCCGTCCACTTGAATGCTGCCGTCGCTCACGTCGTAAAAGCGGCACAGCAAATTGACCAGCGTGCTTTTGCCCGAGCCGCTGTGGCCAACCAGGCCGATCATCTCGCCGGGCTTGATCTCCAGGTCGAGCCCGCGAATCACCGAGCGGTTGCCATAGCGAAAGCCCAGCCCCTTCATCTCGATGCGGCCGGCAAGCTTGTCGATCTTCACCGGCTGCGCCGGCTCCGGAACGTTGGACACATGGTCGAGGATGTCGAAGATGCGCTTGGCGCCGGCCGCCGCCTTTTGCGTGACCG
>JAQGMN010000211.1 GCA_028292345.1 Polaromonas sp.
CTGCAGCAAGTCGCCGCACCATGAGAAGGTGGTGCAGCTGGTGCGCCAGGCGCCGGACGGGCGCGGGCAGCCCATCGTGTTTCGCACCGACGCGGCTTCGCGGGCGCTTCATCCGGTCGGCTGAGCCGGGGCATGGCGGGTTGACGGTGGGGCAGTTTTCGCCACTACTTGCCTTGCCGCAGGGCAACGGCTTTGTTGGCCCGTGGTGTTGGCCTTGCTTGGCATGGCATGGCGCGGGATTTACTGGATCTTTTGCCTGCTTGTTTTTGGTTTTCAGGTGTGGAGCGCCTGCCCGGCGGGGGGTAACTTTCTTTTCTGGCAAAAAAGAAAGTCACCAAAGAAAGTTGCCCAAATACGGGATCGGGTTGGAGCTGGACGCTCCGACGGGCCATCGCTTCGCCCGGCCCTGGGCACCTGGAGGTGCGCGCAGTTAGCCATGGCGGTCGCTGGCTGGTTCTGCCCTTCGCTCGCCAACAGCTTCACGCTCTGCCTGATCGGCTCGTTCGTTCGCTTGTTCGCTTGTTCGTTTGTGCTTGCAGCACTGCCCAGGGATGCAGCCTGATTCGGTGAGGCCCCCATTCCGACCTTCCCCAGCGGGGGAGGGAGCAAGGCAAAGGCGGCATTGCCAGCCAGGGCGATTTCGCTCCAGAACAGGCAGAGCGTGAAGCTGTTGGCGAACGAAGGGCAGAACCGGCCAGCCTTTGACAACGCCAACCTTACAGCACCTCCAGGTGCCCAGGGCCGGGCGCAGCGATGGCCCGTCGGAGCGTCCAGCTCCAACCCGACCCCAAGGCAACTTTCTTTGGTGACTTTCTTTTTTGCCAGAAAAGAAAGTTACCCCCCGCCGGGAAGGCGCTCACCCCTCAATCCACAGAAGAACCCCCCAGCCAAACGCAATCCAACAAACGACACAGCGATCAAATCTAAAGCGAATATCGTTATATTTTTGACATAAAAATGCCGTTTCCGCTCGTCCAGCAAGCGTAGTAAGCTATTGATTTGATAGCGAAGTCTGTTTTGCGCCTCGATGGCCACAACAGGACGCCAGAATGGCTCCGGCGCTACCGGGCCGCTTCGTCCTGGTTGCTTTCAGCGCGCAGCGCCGCCATGGCAGCCGGGTGATGCTGGTCAGCGGCTTGCGTGAGCCAAAACCGGCTTTGCACCACATCCCGCTCGCGGCCCTTGCCGGTTCGCAGCATGACGGCCAGCGCATATTGCGCCTCGGCCTCGCCGGCTTGGGCGGCGATTTCAAAGCGCCGGGCGGCTTCGCCCAAGTCCCGTTCCACGCCCCGGCCGGCTTCATGCATCCAGGGCAGCCGCGTCTGGGCCTGGCGCTCGCCCGCATCGGCCAGTTCGCGGTACAGGCCGGTCGCTTCGGCATGCCGGCCGCTGGCGCCCAGCCACTCGGCCTGCTGGAAACGCGTTCGGCTGCCGGTGGGCTGCTCCAGCAGCGCCAGTGTCGCCAGCGCCTCCTTGTCGCCGCCCTCGGCGGCCAGCGTCAGGTAAATGCGTGCCTTTTCGACATTGCGGGGCAGCAGGGCGCCCGCGCTGTACAGCATGCCCAGGCGGTAGCGCGCCTTGACGTTTCCCGCCTGCGCCGCGCTGACGTAAAGCGCCTCGGCCCGGGGCATGTCTTTGGGCTCGCCCAGCCCGTCCTCGGCCAGGATGCCCAGGTTGAACAGCGCGTCGCCATTGCCGATGCCGGCCAGCGTTTCCCAGACCTCGCGGGCGGCGGCGTAACGGGCCATCTTGAACTCGGCATAGGCCTTGTAGTTGCCCATGGCGGGATTGCGCAGCCAGTCGCCCCGCTCGCTGTCCTGCGCCCACAGGCCGGGGCTGGCCAGCGCCAGCAGCAGCGCCAGCGCCAGCGCCCTGCGGCGCAGTGCCCGTCCGTCTTCAGGCGTCATGGAGGCGTCATTGCGGGGTCGCCATGACCCAGCCGGCCAGCGCCTTGAGGTCGCCGCTGCTCAAGGCGGGATGGGTCGGCATCGGAATGCGGCCCCACTTGCCCTTGGAGCCGTACTGGATCGAGTGCGCCAGCGAGGCCACCGCGTCCTTGTCGTCCTTGTACTTGGCGGCCACGTCCTTGAAGGCCGGCCCCACGATTTTTTCAGCGGCCGAGTGGCAGGAATAGCAGCCGTTGGCCTTGACCAGTTCGGCTGCGGCGGCCAGGTCGGTGGCAGGGCCGGTCTGGGCCATGCAGTGGGCGCTGATGAATGCAGCGCCTAGCGTCAGGATGGATCGCATTTCGGTTTTCCCCTTGGAAAAAGGATGGAATAAAAAAAAGGGCTCGCCCCCAGGCAAGCCCCGTGCAGCGCCCGTTACTTGACGAGCTTGAAGGTCCAGACCGAGCCGCCCTGCTCCAGCATGTTGACCTTCTTGGCGACTTCGCCGCCCCACAGCGGCACCGCGCCGCCCCAGCCGGACACCACGCTGATGTACTGGTCGTTGCCTTCCTTCCAGGTGATCGGCGGGGCCACCACGCCCGAGCCGGTCTGGAACTGCCAGACGACCTTGCCGGTCTTGGCGTCGGCCGCTTTCAGGAAGCCTTCGGGCGTTCCCCAGAAGACCAGGTCGGCTGTCGTCATGACGCCACCCCAGAGCGGCGCGGTGTTCTTGACTTCCCAGGCGACCTTGCCGGTCTTCGGGTCGATCGCGCGCAGGGAGCCGATGTGGTCGTCGAACAGCGGCCGGATGGTGAAGCCCGCGCCCAGGAAGGCCGCGCCCTTTTTGTAGTTGATCGGCTCGTTCCAGATGTCCATGCCCCATTCGTTGGTCGGCACGTAGAACAGGCCGGTCTTGGGGCTGTAGGCCATCGGCATCTGGTTCTTGCCGCCCAGGAAGCCGGGTGCGGAAAAGACCGATTTGCCCTTGGCGGCATCGTCGTTGCCCGGCGCGTTCGGGTCGCCGGGGCGGCTTTCCGCGACGAAGTTCGGCCGGCCCGTCTTCAGGTCGATGCTGGTGGCCCAGGTGACCTTCTTGACGAAGGGAAACGCATTGACCAGCTTGCCGGTGGTGGCGTCGTTCACATAGAAAAAGCCGTTGCGGTCGGCCTTGGCGCCCATGCGCTTGCCGTCCATGTCGAAGGTGATGAATTCGTTGACGCCGTCATAGTCCCAGGCATCGTTGGGCGTGCTCTGGTAGCTCCAGGCGATCTTGCCGGTCTTGACGTCGATGGCCACGGTGGAGGTGGAATACAGGTTGTCTCCCTTGCGCACATGGCTGTTCCAGGGGCCGGGGTTGCCGGTGCCGAAGTAGGCCAGGCCGGTCTTGGCGTCGTAGGTGCCGCCCAGCCACGGCGTGGCGCCGCCGGTCTTCCAGGTCTCGCCCGGCCAGCTGGCGTTGGTGGTGCCGGTGATGCCGTTTTCCTTGCCGTTGAGGTAGCCCATGTGGCCTTCGACGACCGGACGCGACCAGACCATCTTGCCGGTCCTGGGGTCGCGCGCCTCGACGCGGCCGACCACGCCGAACTCGCCGCCCGACAGACCCGTGATGAGCAGCCCTTCGGCGATCAGCGGCGCGGCGGTGTAGCTGTAGCCGGCGCTGTAGTCGTCGATCTTCTCGCGCCACACCACCTTGCCGGTGGTCTGGTCCAGCGCCACCAGCTGCGCATCGAGCGTGCCGAAGATCACCAGGTTGTCATAGAGCGCCGCGCCCCGGTTGACCACGTCGCAGCAGGGCATGATGCCTTCGGGCAGGCGGTGCTCGTACTTCCACAGCTTGGCGCCGGTCTTGGCGTCCAGGGCAAAGATGCGCGAATACGACGCCGTGACGAACATCTTGCCGTTGTGCACCAGCGGCTGCGACTCCTGGCCGCGCTGCTTTTCACCGCCGAAGGACATCGACCAGACCGGCACCAGGCGGCTGATGGTCTTGGGGTTGATGTCCGACAGCGTCGAATGGCGCTGGCCCTGGGTGCCCATGCCCCAGGACAACACGTCGCCGGTGGTGGCGGCGTCGTTGCCGATCATGGCGTCGGTCACTTGCGCGCCGGCATGGGCGGTGGCCGCCATGACCAGAATGCTGAGAAGTTTTCTTTTCACGGTTGTCTCTCCTGAATCGTTGTGGGCTGAATGGCGCCCGTGCGGCATGCCCGGTCG
>JAQGMN010000229.1 GCA_028292345.1 Polaromonas sp.
GCCACGCGGCGATCAAGACCGGCATGCTCGCGGCCGAGGCGGCATACGAGGCCGTCACTGCAGGCCGCCAGCACGACGAACTGAGCGCCTACCCGGCCGCGTACGAGAAAAGCTGGCTGGCCCGGGAGCTGGACCAAGCGCGCAACTTCAAGGCCTGGTTCAAGAAGGGCGTGCGCATGGGCTCGTTCATGACGGGCGTGGAGCAGTGGCTGCTGCCCAGGATCGGCATCAAGCGCCCGCCGTGGACGATCCACCGCACCCAGCCCGACCACGCCATGCTCAGGCCGGCCGCCGAGTGTCAGCCCATTGTTTACCCCAAGCCCGACAACAAGCTGACGTTTGACCGCCTCACCTCGGTGTTCATCAGCAACACCAACCACGAGGAGAGTCAGCCCGCGCACCTGACGCTGAAGGACGCCAGCGTGCCGGTCGCCATCAACCTGGCCAAATACGACGGGCCCGAGGCCCGCTACTGCCCGGCGGGCGTGTACGAGTACGTGAAGAACGCCGACAACTCGGACCGCCTGCAGATCAACGCGCAGACCTGCGTGCACTGCAAGACGTGCGACATCAAGGACCCGACCCAGAACATCGTGTGGGTCACCCCCGAGGGCGGCGGCGGGCCGAACTATTCGGGCATGTAACGCCTATCCCAATCCTTCAATCAACCAACACAACCAAACACCGGCATGAACGACCTGAACGGCTACGACATCGAAGACCTGCACGTGGGCATGAGCGCCACCTTTTCCAAAACCATCACTGAAGCGGACATTGTGCTGTTTGCCGGCGTGTCGGGCGACTGCAACGCCATCCATATCAACGAAGAGTACGCAGCGACGACCGCCTTCAAGGGCCGCATCGCCCACGGGTTCCTGTCGGCCAGCGTGATTTCGGCGGCGGTCGCCAACCGCCTGCCCGGCCCCGGCGCCATCTACATGGACCAGCACCTGAAGTTCCTGGCGCCGGTGCGCCCCGGCGACACCGTGCATGCCACTGTCAAGGTGCGCAAGGTCATCACGGAGCGCGGCCGCGTGGTGCTCCACACCACCTGCAACGTCAAGGGCGTCGTGGTGATTGACGGCGAAGCGCTGGTCAAGGTCGATTCTTCGGCCCGGCGCGCCATCAAGGCCGCTGCTCTGCTGGCTGCCCAGGTCATTGCCTGACTTTCGTTCAACCCACACACCAGAAAGCACCCCATGAGCTACCAAGCACCTCTGAAAGACATGCTGTTCGCCATGCAGGAACTCGCCGGCCTGCCCCAGGTCAGCGCCCTGCCCGGCTTTGAAGACTACGACTTGAACACCGCCCAGGCCGTGCTCGAGGAGTCGGCCAAATTCTGCGAAAGCGTCGTCGCGCCGCTGAACTGGGAAGGCGACCAAACACCGAGCAGCTGGAGTGGCGGAGTCGTCACCACCACGCCCGGCTTCAGGGACGCTTTCCGGCAGTTTGCCGAAGGCGGCTGGCAAGGCGTGATCCACCCTGCCGAATTCGGCGGCCAGGGTTTTCCGAAGCTGATCGCCACGCCTTGCGCCGAAATGCTGCACGCAGCCAACATGTCGTTCGCCCTGTGCCCGATGCTGACCGACGGCGCGATTGAAGCGCTGCTGGTGGCCGGCAGTGACGCGCTCAAGCGCAAGTTTGCTGCCCGGCTCATCAGCGGCGAGTGGACCGGCACCATGAACCTGACCGAGCCGCAGGCCGGCTCTGACCTGGCCGCCGTGCGTTCGCGCGCCGAACCGCAGGAAGATGGCACTTACAAGGTCTTCGGCACCAAGATCTTCATCACCTACGGCGAGCACGACATGACCGGGAACATTGTTCACCTGGTACTGGCCCGCGTGCCCGGTGCCCCCGAGGGCGTCAAGGGCATCTCGCTGTTCGTTTGCCCCAAGTTCCTGGTCAATGACGATGGCAGTCTGGGCGCACGCAATGACGTGCATTGCGTAAGCATCGAGCACAAGCTCGGCATCAAGGCCAGCCCGACCGCCGTGCTGCAGTTCGGCGACCATGGCGGTGCCGTGGGCTACCTCGTCGGTGACGAAAACCGGGGCCTCGAATACATGTTCATCATGATGAATGCCGCCCGCTTTGCTGTGGGCATGCAGGGCATCGCGATTGCCGACCGGGCTTACCAGAAAGCCGTGCGATTTGCGCACGACCGTGCCCAGAGCCGAGATCTGGCCGGATCAAGCAGTCCGGTCGCCATCATCCACCACCCCGATGTCAAGCGCATGCTGCTGACGATGCGTGCCCACGTCGAGGGCGCGCGCGCCCTGGCCTACGTGGCCGCCGCCGCCAGCGACGCCGCCCACCATGCTCAAGACGAGTCCATCCGGGCGCACAACCAGGCGCTGTACGAGTACCTCGTTCCCGTCGTCAAGGGTTTTTCAACCGAGATGTCCATCGACATGGCCAGCCTGGGCGTGCAGGTTCATGGCGGCATGGGCTACATCGAGGAAACGGGCGCCGCCCAGCACCTGCGCGACGCCCGAATCCTGACGATTTACGAAGGCACCACCGCCATCCAGGCCAATGACCTGGTCGGCCGCAAGACGCTGCGCGACAAGGGTTTCGTGGCCAAGTCGCTATGTGACCAGATTGCCAGGACAGAGCAAGACCTTGCCGCGAATGACAACGAAGACTGCGCCGCCATGCGCGATGCATTGCGCCTGGGCCGGCTGGCGCTCGAAAAGACCATCGATTTCATGGTGGCCAATGGCAGGAGCGAGCCGAAAACGGTGTACGCCGGCGCCGTGAACTACCTGAAATTGTCCGGCGTGGTGCTGTGCGGCTGGCAGATGGCTAGAGCCCTGATGGTGGCGCTGGACAAGATGGACAGCGACCCGACGTTTTTCACCGCCAAGGTGGTGACCGCCCGCTTCTACGCCGAATCGGTGCTGACCCAGGCGCCCGGCTTGGCCCAAGGCATCTGCCTGGCCGGCCCCACCACCAACCGCATGCCGATTGACATGTTCTGAACGGCAGGCTGCGCCACTGCGGTTCTCCGCAAGAAATTGAATTGTTTTTTAAATGGAGGATGAAGCATGAGCTCTGAAATGTATGCCCGGATTCGAAAGAATCCGAAATTCAAGGAACTGGTCAGCAAGCGCGAACGACTGGCCTGGACGCTAACCGGCATCGTGCTGGTGCTGTTCTTCGGCCTGTTCCTAACGGTGGCCTTCAACCCGGGAGTCCTAGCAATCCGGCTGGGCGACAGCTTTGTCACCACCGGGCTGGTGATCGGCCTTTTCGAATTCATCCTGTTCTGGGTGCTCACGGCGTTTTACGTGGTGCGCGCCAATTCGGAATTCGACACGCTGACCGAAGCGCTGCTGCGCGAATCCTTGAAAGCAAAAAAATGATTCGCAAAACACTTGTGAAACTGGCCGCCAGCCTGCTGGCCCTGGGCGCCAACGGCGTGTCGATGGCCGCCGGCGCCGTGGAAATCACGCAAAAGCAGCCGCTCAACATCGCCGCGATCGTGATGTTCGCCATCTTTGTCGGCATGACGCTGGGCATCACCTACTGGGCGGCCAGCCGCACCAAGACCGCTTCGGACTTCTACACCGCAGGCGGCGGCATCACCGGCTTTCAAAATGGCCTGGCCATGGCCGGCGACTACATGTCGGCAGCCACGCTGCTCGGCCTGACTGCGCTGGTGTTCACCAACGGCTACGACGGCTACCTGTTCATGATCGCCTTCTTTGTTGGCTGGCCCGTGATCCTGTTCCTGATGGCCGAGCGCCTTCGCAACCTGGGCAAGTTCACCTTTGCCGACATCACCTCCTACCGGCTTGACCAGGGCAAGGTCCGCACGATGGCGGCCATTGGCTCGCTGACGGTGGTGTGCTTCTACCTGATCGTGCAGATGGTTGGCGCCGGCCAGCTGATCAAGCTGCTGTTCGGTCTTGACTACCACATTGCCGTGATCGTGGTGGGCTGCCTGATGGTCGTCTACGTGACCTTCGGCGGCATGGTCGCCACCACCTGGGTGCAGATTATCAAGGCGTGCCTGCTGCTGTTCGGCGGCACTGTCATCACGGTGCTGGCGTTTTCGCAGTTCGGCTTCAGCTTCAACACCCTAGCTGCCAAAGCCATCGAAGTCCACAAGCTCAAGGACATGCTGTTCGCCCCTGGCAAGCTGCTGCAGGACCCGGTCAATGCCATTTCGCTGGCGCTCGGCCTGATGTTCGGCCTGGCCGGCCTGCCGCACATCCTGATGCGCTTTTTCACGGTGAACAATGCCAAGGAAGCGCGCAAGTCGGTGCTCTACGCAGCCGGATTCGTTGGCTTCTTCTTCAACGTCATCCTGCTGATGGGCCTGTGCGCCATTGTCATCGTCGGCACAAACCCCGATTTCTTCGAGGGCGGCACGGTGGGCGGCAAGATCATCGGCGGCGGCAACATGGTGGCGATGCACCTGGCCAAGGCCGTGGGCGGCGACCTGCTGCTCGGATTCCTGGCGGCCGTGGCTTTCGCGACCATCCTGGCGGTGGTTTCGGGCCTGGCACTGGCGGGAGCTTCTGCCATCTCGCACGACCTGTACGCCCGCGTGATCAAGAAAGGTAATGTGTCCGAAGCGCAGGAAATCAAAGTTTCGAAAATGGCGTCGTTCGGCATCGGCCTGATCGCCGTGGTGCTGGGCATTGCCTTTGAAAAGCAGAACGTCGCTTTCATGGCGGCGCTGGCCTTCGGCATTGCGGCAGCCGGCAACTTCCCGGTGCTGTTCCTGTCGATGTACTGGAAAGACCTGACCACGCGCGGCGCCCTGGCGGCAGGTTACGGCGGCTTGATTGCTGCGGTGGTGTTGGTGGTGCTGTCCAAATCCGTCTGGGTGACGGTGTTCGGCTACGCCACGCCCATCTTCCCGTACGACCAGCCGGCGCTGTTCGCCATGCCGCTGGCCTTCCTGCTGGGTTACGTGTTTTCCATCACCGACCAGAGCCCGCGCGCCGCCAAGGAACGCCAGGCGTATTCGGACCAGTGGGTTCGCGCCCAGACCGGCTTCGGCGCCGATGGCGCGGTCAGCCACTGACAAGGCCACTAAGCAAATGAAAAAGCCCCGAACATCGGGGCTTTTTTGCATTGCGGTACCTGGGTAGTTGCGCACAAGCTCATGGCGGCCATTTTCAGCGCCTCGCAGACCCGGTTGGCTGAACGCCACGTGCGCGCCAAGGCCATCTTGCCGCTGCCTGACCACCCCGCTCCTGTCCTGGGCAAGGAAGATAATTTAGAAATGAGATTTTTTCAGATGGGAGTTGCGCAATGTTGATTCGTTTGGGCGCAACGAGTCAAGCCTTGCTTGCAACGACATCACACACCTCATGACATCGGTTTTATCAGCGTCAGGTAATTAGTCCGTCAAAAAGCTAAGCCGCCCGCCAGCACTGGCATTCTGTACCAAGGAACGCGAATTGGCCCCCAATCTCAAGTGGTGTGCCGACTTTGTCCGGGGTGCCACTTAATTTGAAAAAAGCAGGTTTCTTGTTCTCCCGCTAATCTATGCCGAGGTTGGCCACTTGGTCTTTTCGATCCACGTTGACACTGTAGCGAACTTGAAATCATTGGTATTAAGCGTGTAAAGCAACCTGACTTATCTTTGAAACTGCCTGTGCTCTGTTGAAAACATTGAGCTTCTGAAAAATCCGCTGCATGTGGTTTTTCACCGTGAATGCGCTGATGTCCAAAATGCTTCCAATTTCGGAGTTTGTCTTTCCCATCGCAACCCAATCCATGACCTGGATTTCACGATGGCTCAGGCCAAGAGGCTCGTCAGAAGTTTGAGGCAACAGTTTCAAGCTTTGCTTTTGTTGTTCTTGTTGCTGTTGCTGTTGCTGTTGCTGTGGCAGCAGTGGAATCTTTCGCAAGGCGGCATCGATGCTGGGCAACAGCACCCTGATGGCAGTACCAGATGCATAGGCAGGCAATTCATGAGGGCTGAGCAGCACGTAAAGGCATTCGTTGTGGCTTCTCTCATCACGAAGGCCATGAATTAACACCGATCGCATGCCGCGTAATGCATGACCAAACGAATTAGGCAGGCTCGTGGTGCCAAGCAAGTATTCAACAGAAGAAAATCTTATCTGGCATGGGTTTCTTGAAGCCCCAATCCAGCAGTCGTAAAACTTTTCAAACAAAAAGGGAAGTACGTCCGTTCCTGGTGCATAAGAACGCACACCGGGTAGTTTGGACACGATATCGTGCTGAACGCTGCCTTCTTGAAAGTTGCCCCACCCCGAGAGCAAGATGGCATGTGGCAAGCACTGTTGAACATCGCCCTGCAACCAATAAAGCAAGTCAACATGGCGCTGAATAGCAGCGGCTCCTTCTAT
>JAQGMN010000277.1 GCA_028292345.1 Polaromonas sp.
CCCAGGCCCCACAGCACAAAGACATAGGTCGCGGCATGGAACAGTCCGTCGGCCAGGGTGTTGATTTTCAGGTTGGCCACGCTGTCGGCCGGATAGCCGGCGCTGGACAGCATGTGGTGCCACTGCAGTATCTGGTGAAACACGATGCCGTCAAAAAAGCCGCCCACGCCCAGGCCGAGCAGCAGGCCCGCGCCCATCGGAAAGGTATCGGCTCGGTCGGCGGAAACCTGTTTACTGGCAAAAGCCGCCTGGGCGGCTTCGACAACCTGGGTGCTGCGTGGAAGGGTATGTCCGGTCATGGCCATCACCTGGCACTTTCTACGGCACCGCCGCGGATTGCGCTGTTGCCGGCTCCCCCGGCCGTGGTGCGACCGGTGTTCATGGCGCGGCTGGCACCGGCGCCCATTGGATGAACCTTCATAAAACCTCCAGTAAGCAGAGTAAAACCATGTATCGGCTTTGCAAACCAGGCCATGCCAGCCACTGGCTTGCCGTGCCTGTGAAAGTTAACGTCTTTGCAGAATGCCGATAGCGGACAACATTCGCCGCCGCGCGTCAGACAGTTCGTACAGCGCATCAGCCATTCTGAAGTTGTTTGTCATCGGCCCAGTCATCTGCGCTGGCTAGGACGTTGATTCCTCGGTCTTGGCCGAGCTGGCGGGCTGGGTGAATTGCGCATGCCGGGCGGCGATCTGGGTCAGCGCATAAACGGCCGCCTGTTCGCGAATGGCATTGCGTTCGCCGCTGAACTGGCGTGTTTCGCTGAACAGCCTTTCGGGCAAGCCGTCCCGGGAGGCAAAAAGCCAGGCGAAGCATTGCGTGCCCGGCGCGATGGACGGGTCGGTATCGTCGGTCACACCGGTGTTGGAGATGGCCAGGTTGGCTTGGCTGCGGCGCATGGCACCGATGGCCATTTCACGCGCGACCTCTTCGCTGGTCAGGTTGCAGCGGTCAATGGTTTCGGAACTGACGCCAAGACAATGCTGCTTGGCCTCGGGCGAATACACGACATAGGCGCATTCGAGCAACTGGCCCGCGCCGGGCACGTCGGCCAGGTGCGCGGCAATCAGGCCGGCGGTGCACGATTCCGCAGTGGTCAGGACCAGGGAATGGCGGGACATGTAGGCAACGACCTGATGAAGCTGGTCGTTCATCGGCGCGTCGGGCTGGTGGCTGGAAGCATCTGGGGTCATGAACGTGCAAGCGGCCCGCAAAGCTGCAGGCCGGGCAAAACAAAGGAAACAAAACTGTGCGGCTGCCCCGTGGTCCGGGTTGTCATGCTTGAAGCTCTTGGGCTGTAGGAAAGCGCTGGCAGGCAGGGGGAAGTTCCCCGTGATTGCGCCGCTGAGCGTCTTTCCTGAAGTCGCTCGGCTTACTTGTCGTCGAGGACGAAAGTGACCTGCATGTTCACCCGGTAGCTGCTGATCTGGCCGTTTTCTATCGACACCTGCTGCTCCTTGATCCACGCTCCGCGCACGTTGTTGACGCTGTCGCAGGCGCGCTCGATCCCTTGCTGGATCGCGTCTTCGAAGCTGGTGTTGCTGCTGGCGCTGACTTCAATGACCTTGGCGACGCTCATGGGAATCTCCTGGAGGGTTGATGAGGCAACCATCGTGGAGGGTGTGAACGGTGCAGGCCTGTCAGACCGCGCCGACTGTGCCTGTAGCCCCTGGCAGGCCCGACGGCTTTGCTTATTCCCGGTTTCAGCGTATTGCACTGCGCCTACTGGGCTGCAGCGCAGGCGCCCAGGGAGTTACCGGCTGTCAGGCCTGGGCGGCCGGGGAATTTTCTTTTGCTTGATCAGCCGGCTGGTCTCGATGCTGTCTTTCTTGACCTGCCGCTCGGCATCGAGCAGTTGCCCGGCGGCCATCCACCGGGCGAATTCCTCGGGCGTTTCCAGCGTGATGCGGCCCAGCGTGGCGGCGCGGAATTCGTAGATCACGATTTCGGCGGCTTTTTGCAGGTTGATTCGGCCCCTGGACAGGACCGCGCCGCGCTTGCGGCCGATTTCCTCCAGCACCTGTTCGTCGGTGATGCCCGGCGCCAGGTCGAGCTTGTAGCGCGCCGACAGCATGTGCGGATAGTTGGGAATCAGGTAGTCGAGCAGTTCGAGCGCCACCTCCTCTTCCTCGAACGCATTGCGGCCAATCGCGCCGCTGGCGGCCAGGTTGTAGCCGCTCTTGGCAACGATGATGCGCGGCCAGAGCATGCCGGGCGTGTCCCACAGGTAAAAGCCGTCGGCCAGCACCAGGCGCTGCTCGACCTTGGTGATGCCCGCCTCGTCGCCGGTCTTGGTCGCGCGCTTGCCGGTCAGCGTGTTGATCAGGGTCGATTTGCCGACGTTGGGTATGCCGCAGATCAGCACGCGCATCGGCCGGGCCATGCTGCCGCGCGTCGGCGCCAGGGCATGGCAGGCTTCAATGAGGGCCTTGGCCGGCGTGCTCATGCTGGCGTCCAGGCCGATGGCGCGGGTGCCGGGCTGGCCGTTGTAGTGCGCCAGCCAGAGCGCGGTGCGCGCCGGGTCGGCCAGGTCCTGCTTGTTCAGCACCTTGAGCGCCGGCTTGGCGCCGGTCAGCCCGGCCAGCATCGGGTTGGCGCTGGAGCCGGGCAGCCGGGCGTCGAGCAGCTCGATCACCACATCAATTTCCTTGATGCGCTCTGCAATCGCTTTTTTGGTCAGGTGCATGTGACCGGGAAACCACTGGATGGCCATCTTTTTCTCTCTCTTATCTCAATGTTTCACGCGCATTGCGGTGGCGGCAGATTCCAGGCAAGGATGCATGGCAGGGGTGTGCATTGTCGACGCTGTGGCTTTTCCCGCCCAGCCAAGGCCGGTTCTTGTCAGCGTCCGGCATTTGTTCCCATGGGCGGCGGCGGAAATTTCCTACAACACCGGGCCAGCACGCCGAACTGAAGATAGTCATTATGAAAAACTTCACCATTCAAGATCTTTACCTGCACCAGAGAATCGCAGAACTGCATTGCGTTCCCGGCGTTGACATGGCCGTCGCGGCGGTGCAATCGGTCGAGCAGTCGGGCGACAAGTACCTGTCCTGCCTCTGGACATTTCCTGCCGATGGCAGCGCAGCGCGCCAGTTGACCTACGGTCCCGGCCTGGACCAGGCGCCGCGCTGGTCTCCAGACGGCAAGCAATTGGCTTTCCTGTCGGACCGCGCCGGCGGCGCGCAGCAGCTGTATGTGATGCCGCTGGACGGGGGCGAGGCGCGCCAGATCGGCCCCGACAACCAAACCGTCAGCCAGCTGTGCTGGATGCCTGACGGCCAGTCGCTGCTGGTGACGGCCTCCGTCACGGTGGACCCGGACCTGCGCGGCCAGCGCGCCGAAGGCCAGACGCAGGCCAGCAGCCCGGCCGAAGTGTGCTGGCGACTGCCTTACAAGTCCGATGGCGTGGGCTATCTGCTGCAGCGCGAATTTCACCTTTTCATGGCGGGCCTGGACGGCAGCATCCGGCAACTGACCGATGGCGCCTTCGACGTGATGGGCTTTGAGGCGTCGCCTGACGGCCGGCAGATCGCCTATTCCCGCACCCGCGAGGGCCGCTATGCGCACTGCAGCGATCTCTGGATGTGCGACAGCGATGGCGGGAACCACCGCCGCCTGACCTTCGACCTGGCCACGGTCAACCAGCCCGCCTGGTCACCCGATGGCCGCTGGATTGCCTTTGCAGGGGCCAGGACCGAAGGCGACGGACAAACCAGCCTGTACCTGTTTGAAATGGCCACCGGCAAGGTGTCGCCGATGGGCCCCCATGACCTGGAGGTGGCCGACCCCGACAGCCTGCACTGGAGCCCCGACGGCCGCGAACTGCTGGTGGTGCGGGCCTGGCACGGTCGCCACCATGCGGTTTCGGTGTCGGCAGCCGATGGCCAGCTCATCACGCGGGTTGGCGGGGACCGGCAATTCGGCGCTTTCGGCTGGAACCATTCGCACTTTTTCTTCAGCGCCGACACGCCGGTTCTGCCCAGCGAAATGTTTGTTTGCGACACTGACGGGCAAAACGAACGCCAGGTCAGCCTGCTCAATGCATGGTGGAAGGAGCGCAAGCCGCTGCAGCTGGAATCGCGTCAGTTCACAGTTCCAGACGCCAAAGGCGGGCATGAAACCATCGAAGGCTGGCTGTTGCGGCCTCTGGATGCCCAGGGCCCGCTGCCACTGCTGTGCGACGTGCACGGGGGACCAGCCTCTTATGCGCTAATTGATTATGAAACCACGGTATACCGGCAGTCGCTGTGCGCAGACGGCTGGGCGGTGTTGATGCTCAATGCGGTAGGCTCGAGCAGCTTTGGCCGCGAATTTTGCGAACGGCTGTCGGGCAACTGGGGCGAGTTCGACCTGCCCCAGCACCTTGCCGCCGTGGAGCAATTGCAGGCCGACGGAATTTGCGACGACCGCGTGGCCATCGCCGGCAAATCCTATGGCGGGTTTTTCACCAGCTGGGCGATTGGCCACACCGACCTCTTCCGCGCCGCCGTGGTGATGTCGCCGGTGGGCAACATCGAGACGCACTACGGCACGTCGGACGGCGGCTTCTATGCCGATCCCCTGTACGTGGGCAGCGCGCCGCGTTTCAACCGCCAGCGGGCGCGCGAGCTGTCGCCGTTGCAGTATGTTGAAAAAGCAACGACGCCGACCCTTTTCATGCAGGGAAAAGACGACGAGCGCTGCCCGAAATGCCAGACGGAGGAGTTGTTCGTGAGCCTGTACCGCGCCGGGGATACCCCTGCCGAGATGGTGCTTTATCCCGGCGAAACACATGGCTTCCTGGGGTCGGGCAAGCCCTCCTGCCGGGAAGACGCGGCTCGACGCATCGTGGAATGGATCAACCGGTTCATCGGCCAGCCTGGCGCGCAGTTCGAGCCGCAGAACCGTCAGCCCGCATCGGCCGATGAGCCGCAAACCGCATCGGCCTGAAGCCTGCGGGCTGTGATTCAGCGACAATCGGCCGAATTCTTCAAGCCCGCCCGTTTCCATGCCCCTACCCACTGCCCCCACCCGCCGACCCAACAACCCGAACACCCGCCAGGCTGACAAAAAAGCCAATGGCGACCTGCTCCTCAAGGGCGTGCTCTGCGTCCTGATCGGGCTCGGCGTGCTGGTGTCGCCCTATTTCATCACCTCCCCCGGCATGCAGGGCATCGTGGCCAAGGCGTCGCTGGTCGGCTGGTTTGCGCTGGTGCTGGGCATTGCGTTCCTCGTGGTGTATGCCCGGCGGCGCATGACGGCGCAGACCAGGCACTGAACGAATCCTGCCAAGCCCTGCTTGAGCCTGACAGCATGGGCCTGCCTGTCAGCCGCGACGGGTGGCGCTGCCAGTTCAGCCGCTTGCAACAACGCGCCCTTGACAGGGGCATGGCCTTGCGTGCTCCGCCGCCCGAACCCACAGGCTGCTGCGGACGCGGCTGCCATGGCTGCGTGTGGGAGGGGTTTTATGCGGCGGCGGCTTGGTGGCGGGAAGAGGCGCTGCGCGGATTGTCGCCAACCAGCGCAGGGCCATGAGTGGCTTTGTTCAATCTGGAATTGCTACAGTTTTGATCGCTTTTTTTTGGCTTTTTTTGTCGTTTCTTCTGTGGTTTTAGGGGTGAGCGCCTGCCCGGCGGGGGGTAACTTTCTTTTCTGGGCAAAAAAGAAAGTCACCAAAGAAAGTTGCCTGAAGGCGGGAGCGGGTTGGAGCTGGACGCTCCGACGGGCCATCGCGTTGCTCGGCCCTGGGCATGTGGGCTGTGGCCTGGAG
>JAQGMN010000290.1 GCA_028292345.1 Polaromonas sp.
GACAGCGAATCGGAGGCGCATGCGCGCGAGCGCTTCGAGCGCCTGCTGGAAACCGCGTTCGAAAATGGTTGCGTGCTGGACGCGGTGGTGGCAGAAAACCTGTCGCAAGCCAAGGCGCTGTGGCACATCCGCGAAAGCATTCCGCTGGCGCAGGCTGAGGAAGGGCTGAACATCAAGCACGACATTTCGATTGCGGTGTCGCGCATTCCCGAGTTTGTCGAGGCCACCGACGCCTTGCTGCGCCAGCGCATCGCCGGCGTTCGGCTGGTCAACTTCGGCCACCTGGGCGACGGCAACCTGCACTACAACGTGCAGGCGCCCGAAGGCGGCGACGCCCGGGCCTTCCTGCGCGACCGCGAGGACGAGGTCAACACGCTGGTGTATGACTCGGTGGCGCGGTTCGAGGGCTCGATCTCGGCCGAGCATGGCGTCGGGAGCCTCAAGACCGACAAGCTGCCGCACTACAAATCGCCGGTGGCGCTGTCGATGATGCGTGCCATCAAGCAGGGGCTCGACCCGCAGAACATCATGAACCCGGGGCGAATCGTCAAACTCCAGCCGGCATAATCAAGCCCTTTTTGCTTGCTTTGCCCATGACACGCCCTATCCGATCCCAGTACGAAGACCTGATGCGCCTGGTGGACACGCAAGGCGTGTTCAAGGCCGACCGCACCGGCACCGGCACGAAAAGCGTGTTCGGCCACCAGATGCGCTTTGACCTGAACGAAGGCTTTCCGCTGGTCACGACCAAGAAGGTCCATGTCAAGTCCATCATCCAGGAACTGCTGTGGTTCCTGACGGGTTCGAGCAGTAACCACTGGCTGACCGAGCGCGGCGTGACCATCTGGAACGAATGGGCGCGCCCCGACGGCGACCTGGGGCCGGTCTACGGCGTGCAGTGGCGCAGCTGGCCGACGCCCGACGGCGGCCACATCGACCAGATCGCCGAAGTCATCAAGACGCTCAAGACCAACCCGGACTCGCGCCGCATCATCGTCAGCGCCTGGAACGTCGCCGAGCTGAGCAAGATGGCGCTGATGCCCTGCCACGCGCTGTTCCAGTTCTATGTCGCGCCCGCCCTTGACGCCGGCGGCAAGGGCCGGCTCAGCTGCCAGCTGTACCAGCGCAGCGCCGACATCTTCCTGGGCGTGCCCTTCAACATCGCCAGCTATGCGCTGCTGACACACATGGTGGCGCAGCAGTGCGACCTGGATGTGGGCGACTTCATCTGGACCGGCGGCGACTGCCACATCTACAGCAACCACCAAGAACAGGTCGCGCGACAACTGGGCCGCGCGCCCCTGCCCTACCCAACGCTGAACATCAAGCGCAAACCCGATTCGATCTTCGACTACCAGTTCGAGGATTTCGAATTCCTCGACTACCAGCACCATCCGGCCATCAAGGCGCCGGTGGCGGTGTGAACGGCATGGCCAACCTGCCCCGCATCAACCTGATCTATGCGCGCGCAGCCAACGGCGTGATCGGCAAGGACAACGCCATGCCCTGGCACCTGCCCGAAGACCTGGCGCATTTCAAGCGGCTGACGCAGGGCTGGCCGGTCATCATGGGCCGCAAGACCTGGGATTCGCTGCCGCCGCGCTTTCGCCCGCTGCCCGGCCGCACGAACGTGGTCATCACCCGGCAGCCGGACTGGAGTGCGCCGGGCGCGCAGCCGGCCGCCAGCCTGGCCGCCGCACTGGCGCAGTGCAGCCAGTCCGAAGAAGTCTGGGTCATCGGCGGCGCGCAAATCTATGCCCAGGCCGAGCCGCTGGCCCACCGCATCGAGGTCACCGAGATTGCCCAGGACTTTGACGGCGACGCGTTTGCGCCGCCATTGAGTCAGGCTTGGCAGGAAACAGCGCGGGAAGCGCATGTGTCAAGCCATGGCTTGCCCTTCAGCTTCGTGACGTTCGAAAAGGCCGGCGCATGAACATCCAGGAATTTTTCGGCATCGAGCTGCCCGTCATCCAGGCGCCCATGGCCGGCGTGCAGACCAGCGCCCTGGCGATTGCCGTTTCCAATGCCGGTGGCCTGGGCTCGCTGCCGTGCGCGATGCTGACGCCGGACGCCCTTCGCGACGAACTGGCGGCCATCGCCGCGCAGACCCGCCGGCCCTACAACGTCAACTTCTTCTGCCACACGCCCGCCGCGCCCGACACGGCCCGCGAGACGAAGTGGCGGGCCGCGCTTGCGCCCTACTATGCTGAATTCGGCATCGACCCCGCCACGGTGCCGGCCGGCGGCGGTCGGGCGCCTTTCAGCCATGAATTCGCCGATGTGCTGGCGGCGTTCAGGCCACCGGTCGTGAGCTTTCATTTCGGCCTGCCGTCGCCGGAACTGATGCAACGCGTGAAGTCCTGGGGCGCCAAGGTGCTGTCGTCGGCCACCACCGTCGCGGAGGCACGCTGGCTGGAGGCGAACGGGGCTGACGCGGTCATTGCCCAGGGGCTGGAGGCCGGCGGCCATCGCGGGCTGTTTCTGAGCGAGGACCTCACGACCCAGGTCGGCACCCTGGCGCTGCTGCCGCAGGTGCTGCGCGCCGTGCGCGTGCCCGTGATCGCGGCCGGCGGCATTGCGGATGCGCGGGGCGTGGCGGCGGCACTGGCCCTGGGCGCCGCTGGCGTGCAGGTGGGCACGTCCTACCTGCTGTGCCCCGAAGCCACCACCACGGCGCTGCACCGCGCCGCGTTGAAAAGCGGGCGTGCAGACCACACCGTGCTGACCAACCTGATCACCGGCCGCCCGGCCCGGGGCATCTGCAACCGGCTGATGCGCGAGCTGGGCCCGCTGAGCGACGCGCCGCCGGCCTTTCCGCTGGCGACAGCCGCACTGGCGCCCTTGAAAGCCGCTGCCGAAAAGCGCGGCCGCGATGATTTCTCCACCCTGTGGTCAGGGCAGAATGCGACCGGCTGCCGCGAAATTCCTGCTGCGGAATTGACGCGACTGCTCATCGCCCCCTGAAATCCACCCAGGCGCTGGATATGAAGCGGATTCGGGTTGAATTCTTTCCCTTCTCAAAAGCACCCCATCAACAGCGGCCTGCGCCTTGCCTAATCATGCTGGAGCACTAAAACGATGAAAATTGCCACCTGGAACATCAATTCGCTGACGGTGCGCCTGCCGCAGGTGCTCGACTGGCTCGCGGCCAATCCGGTCGATGTGCTGTGCCTGCAGGAACTCAAGCTCAGCGACGACAAGTTTCCGCTGGCCGCGCTGGATGCCGCCGGCTACCAGAGCGCCGTGTTCGGCCAGAAAACGTACAACGGCGTGGCCATCCTGAGCCGCACGCCGGCGCGCAACATCGTCAAGAACATCGTCGGCTTCACCGACGAGCAGTCGCGCGTGATTGCCGCCACGGTGGACATGCCCACGGGCGAAATCCGGGTGGTCAACGGCTACTTCGTCAACGGCCAGTCGCCGGGCAGCGAGAAGTTCGAGTACAAGATGAAATGGCTGGAAGGCCTGCGCCACTGGCTGCGGGATGAACTGGCCGCGCATCCGAACCTGGTGCTGCTGGGCGACTTCAACATCACCGCCGACGACCGCGACACCTTCGACCCCGAAGGCCTGCGCGAGACGATCCACCACACCACCGAAGAGCGGCTGCATTTCCAGGCCCTGGTCCAGCTCGGCCTGACGGACGCCTTTCGCATGTTCGACCAGCCCGAGAAAAGCTTTTCCTGGTGGGACTACCGCGAGTTTGCCTTCCGGCGCAACCGCGGCATGCGGATCGACCACATCCTGGTCAGCGATCCGCTCAAACCGCTGGTCCGCAGTTGCGTGATCGACAAGCTGCCGCGCAAGAACGAGCGGCCCAGCGACCATGTGCCGGTGGTGGTGGAACTCGGCGAGCTATAAATTCAATAGCATAAAACCAAGGCAGGACAAGCGCAAAGCGCGGTTTTCATTCAAAACCCTCCTGTATAGTCTTTCCATGAGGGCCGCCAGCCACTTGCCCACCATGTAGGCCGCCAGCACAAACAGCAGCACGGCAAAGGCGCGCTTGAGCTGCCGGACATTGATCTGGTGCTCACCACGTCCCACCGGACCGCGCCGCGTCGGTGGCAAACCCCTGGACGCTGGCCAGGAAGGTGAGCGCGGGCACCAGCAGCATGCCGCCTATGCCCAGCAGCCCGGCCAGGAAGCCGCTCGCGCAGCCCAGCACCAGCAGCTCGGCCACCAGCACCCAGTCGATGCCCATCATGCCCTTCAGTACCCCACGGCCTGGCCGTCCTTGCGCGGATCGGAGCCGGCCATGTAGACCTCGCCCCGCTTGAGCACCAGCTGCGCGCCGCCAAAGGCAAACACGCCATTGCCGCGCTCGACCGTGATGTCGTGCCCGCGCGCTTGCAGCGCCTTGACGACGCCGGCGTCGAAGCCCGCCTCGATGGCGACCTGCCGTCCGCCGGTGACGCGCCAGCGCG
>JAQGMN010000293.1 GCA_028292345.1 Polaromonas sp.
AGCAGGGCGATGCCGCCCAGCGGAATGATTTCCATGAAGCTGTGCACCATCTGTTCGGTCGGGGAGATATGGCGCAGCGGCTGGACAAACCGAAGTTCGAACCAGACCGTGGCTTCATGCGTCAGGAACAGCAGCACCAGCAGCAGCAGCACCAGGCTGTTGACTTCCAGCAGCAGCGCCGACAGTCCGGCAACGGCCATTTGCGCAAACATGGCCAGGTGAAACACCGATTCGCCGACTCCCCCGGTCCGCTCGATCACGGTGCGCCGGTGGCACCACCAGTCCGCCAGGCCGCTCAGGCTCCACAGCGGCAGCAGGACGTACATCAGGATGTCGCGCAGGATGTCGGCCACTGCAGCGCCTCAGGCAGCGGCCTTCAAAATGCTGATCTTCCCATCGGGCTCCAGGAAGGCGCAGCGCATGTCCTTCATCTCGCAGTCGGCTTCGCGCAGCGCCTGCTCGATGTCGGCTGTCGACAAATGGTTGGCCAGCAGTTTGTCCCGGAAGATTTTCCCGTCGCGCCCGATGAGCACCGGCCGGCCCTGGATGAGGCCTTCCATCCAGACGCTGCGCGCCGTGGCATAGGCCACCGCCAGGTTCAGGCCGATCAGCGTGGCGGCAAGGATCAGGCCGCCCGTCAGGGAATCGTCGCCGCCTGAAAGCGACGAGGACACGCTTTCGCTGAGCAGCATGACCACCAGCAGGTCGAACGGCGTGAACTGGCCGATCGTGTGCTTGCCTGAAATCCTGACCATCAGCAGCAGCGCGAAATAGACGGCCCCGGCGCGAACCATCAGTTCCCACCAGGGCCGCCCGAGTTCAAGCATGGCCGGCCCGGACCCTGCGCACGATGCGCGGCGAAGGCTCATCTTCCCCCTCAATGGCGCGGGATTTTTCCTCGTCCCGGTACTGGTCGCGAAGCGCCATCGCACCGGCTGCCAGCCCGACCGCGAAAGCGGCATACACCGCCACCAGCGCCTCGGTGGACAGCCGGTGCTCGTAGCCGGGGGTGAAGCGGTGCGGCGTGAGCTTGAAGTCGGTGAAATAGGCCGCCGCGCTGGTGGCTGCCGCGCCCAGCAGCACGCCTTGCGTGGTGCGCAGGGCGGGCTTGTCGCTGGCCAGGGCCGCATACACCGTGGCCCAGAACGTCGCGGCGCCGTGGTGGGTCAGGTAGCCCACCGCCGTATGGGTCAGGTCGGCTTCCTGCCGGTGCAGCGCCTCATCGCCCCAGTACCAGTGGCTGACGGCATTGATGGGCGCCAGCGCGCTGCCGCTCTCGCGCCGGCCGGTGAGCGCCAGGAAAGCGGTCGACAGGATGCTGGCCAGGCTTCCCGCCACCAGACCTTGGGTGAGAACCAGTTTCCATTTTTTCACGACCCGTCTCCTTTTTTTAAAAAAACCACTGTGCGCCAGTCCGGCGCCAGCGGCTGTAGGCGCCGGCCGAACGACAAGATAAGGCACTGTCCTGCATGGCACCGGGATGAAAAAGCTATGGTTGAAAGATGAAGATTCTTGTCGTCGGTGCTTCCGGCTTTATCGGCAGCCGGCTGGTCAGGGCACTGGCGGCCCAGGGTCACCATGTGGTGGGGGCCAGCCGTTCGCGTGAACCGCACAGCCCGCTGTGGGCCTTTGTGCGGGTGGATTTTGCACAGGTGCCTGAACCGGCCTGGTGGGTGCCGCAGCTCCAGGGCATCGATGTGGTGATCAATGCCGTCGGCATTTTTCGTGAAAGCGCCAGCCAGACCTTTGAGGCCTTGCACCACCGGGCGCCGGTGGCGCTGTTCGCGGCCTGTGCGCTGGCCGAGGTGCCCAGGGTCATCCAGCTGTCGGCCCTGGGCAGCGACCACCAGGCGGCCACCGCCTACCACCTGAGCAAGCGCGCCGCCGATGAGGCGCTGCGCGGCTTGCCGGTCACCGCAACCATCGTCCAGCCTTCGCTGGTGTATGCACCGCAGGGGGCGAGCGCCCGGTTTTTCAACCAGCTGGCGGTGCTGCCGGTGCTGGCGCTTCCCGAAGGCGCGCTGGTGCAGCCGGTGCATATCGACGATGTGGTGCGCGGCATCCTGGCGCTGGTGGCGCCAGCGCCTGCGGCGTTGCCGCAGGCGGCCTCGCGCACCCTTGCCTTTGTCGGTCCGGTGCCGCTGACGCTGCGCCACTACCTGGCCGAACTGCGGCAGGCGCTGGGCCTGGCGCGTCCAGCCGCCGTGCTGGAATTGCCCGGCCGCCTGTGCCTGGCGCTGGCCGCCGTCGCCGGCCGCTTCCCGGCAGGTTTCGTGGACCGCGACGCGGTCAGCATGCTGCTCAGGGGCAACGTTGCCGACCCGGAACCCTTCACGCGCCTGCTCGGCCACCCGCCCCGTCCTGTCGCCTCCTTCTTCGCGCCTGACATGGCGCCCAGCCTGCGGCAGGAGGCCGTGCTGGGCTGGATGCTGCCGCTCATGAACCTGTCGGTGGCCCTGGTCTGGATCTGGACCGGCATCGTCTCGCTCGGCCTGTACCCGGTGGCCGGCAGCCTGCGCCTGCTGGCCGATTTCGGGCTTCATGGCGGCCTGGCAAAAATGGCGCTTTACAGCGCCGCCGTGCTGGACCTGGCCCTGGGGGTGCTCACCCTGACGGCGCGCGGCAGGCTGCGCCGGTGGGTGCTGGCCTTTCAGCTGCTGGTGATTGCCGCCTATACCCTGATGATCACCGTCCGCCTTCCCGAATGGTGGCTCCATCCCTATGGGCCGATTTCCAAGAACCTGCCGATGGTGCTGGTCATCGTCCTGCTGCTGGCGCTGGTGCCGCCTTCACGTTCCGGGGCAGGGCGCTGATGGAATACCTTTTCTTCAAATGGCTGCATGTGCTGTTTTCGACCGTGCTGTTCGGCACGGGAATCGGCTCGGCCTTTTACCTGCTGGTGGCCAGCCTGAGCCGCGACCTGCCCCTGGTGGCCGGCGTCACCCGCTGGGTGGTGCGGGCCGACTGGCTGTTCACCGCAAGCACCGCCGTGCTGCAGCCGGCCAGCGGCCTGTGGATGCTGCACCTGACCGGCATTCCCCTGTCCACCCCGTGGGTGCGCTGGTCATTGATTTTGTATGCGCTGGCGATCGGCTGCTGGCTGCCGGTGGTGTGGCTGCAAATGCGCCTGCGCGACATCGCGGCCAGCGCGCTGGCCGAGGGCGGCGGCTTGCCGCCGGCCTACTGGCGGCATTTCTGGGCCTGGGTGGCGCTGGGCGTGCCCGCGCTGCTGGCTTTTCTGGCGATCTTCTGGCTCATGATCGCCAAGCCCGCCACGCTGCCGGGGTTGGGATGAATCCAGGCATTTCCTGGCGGCAGCCTCTGCGCATGCATCATGGCGCCCCAGACCGGCTTGTCATTTTTCGCTATCGAATTAATAGCTGCTTGCGCATGCCAGATGTGCGCCAAGGGCCTGTTTGATGCTGAAAAACTGATTTTTCCGGCGAAACGCGATGCGCATCGGCAAAGTGCCGGAATGAGCCCGAGCTAGGGCGCCACGGTGTAGTTCAGCGTCATGCGTCCGCCATCGACCACGACGATCTCGCCGGTGATGTAGCTGGCAGCGTCGCTGGCCAGGTAAGCCACCGTGTCGGCAATCTCCGACGGCTCGCCCAGGCGCCGCATGGGCGTGCGGCTCATGATCCGGGCCTTGGCCTCTTCGCTGGTCAGCACCGCCCGGGCGGCCAGTTCGGTGGCAATGGTGCCCGGCGCCACCGCATTCACGCGAATGCACTTGTCGGCCAGCGACAGCGCCATCACCCGCGTCAGCTGGTTGATGCCGCCCTTGCTGACGTTGTAGCCGGCAATCGTCGGAATGGCCAGCATGCCGTTGACCGAACTCATGTTGACGATGCTGCCCCCGCCCGCCCTGGCCATCTCGCGCGCCACCGCCTGGCCCATCAGGAAGGCGCCCTTGAGGTTGACGCGCAGCACGGCATCGAAATCGGCCTCGGTCATGTCGAGGAAGTCGGCGGCCCTGAAGATGCCGGCGTTGTTGACCAGCACGTCGATGCGGCCATGCGCGGCCAGGGTGTGCGCCACCAGCGCATCGACCTGCGCCTTGTCGCCGACATCGCAATGCACATAGCGGCCGCCCAATTCGGCCGCCAGCGCGGCGCCCCGGGCGTCGTCGATGTCGGCAATGACAATCTGCGCGCCCTCGCGGGCAAAGCGGCGGATGCAGGCTTCGCCGATGCCCTGCGCGCCGCCGGTGACGATGCACACGCGGCCTGCCAGGCCGAAGCTGATTTGTGATGATGGGGTGTTCATGCGCCGATGTTATAGGAGTGATGCGCTATTTAATTGGTAGCATTTTGCGCATGCGTTTCGGCCGTTTCGCAGTGCTGCCTGCCGCCGTTGCGGTCGATCCTGCGCGATGCCGTGGCGTGCGCCCGGGTTTTTCAACGATTTCCCAGATCGCCGCAGGCAACCAGGCCCTGTCCAGCCGCACCGAAGAACAGGCGTCGTCGCTGGGAGAAACCGCCGCCTCGGTCGCCAGCACCGCACCGGCTTCAAGGCAGGCGTCCCGCAGGACGCCCTCAGATCGCCATGTAGCGGCCGGGCCGGTGGTTGATGGTGAGCGTCAGGTTCAGCACCACCGCGCCCAGCACCGACAGCGCGACCCGCTCGCCGTCGGCCACCATCAGCGCGCCCAGCACGATCAGCGCGTCCATGGCCATCTGCACCTTGCCGGCGCGCCAGCCCAGGCGCTCCTGCAGGTAGAGCACCAGCACATTGAGTCCGCCCAGGCTGGCGCGGTGGCGAAACAGCATCAGCATGCCGGTGCCGCACAGCAGCCCGCCCAGCACCGCCGCCAGCGGGGGCGACAGGAAGTCAAAATGCAGGCCCTGCGGAAGGAAATGGACGAACAGCGACAGCAGGCCGACGGCCGCAAAGGTCTTGGCGGTGAAGGCCCTGCCCATGCGTTTCCAGGCAAACAGATAAAAAGGCAGGTTGATGACGAAAAAGGCCAGGCTGAAACTCACGCCGGTGGCGTAGTGGATCAAAAAGGCGATGCCCGCCGTGCCGCCCGTGAGCAGCCCGGCGGTGCCGAACATCACCACGCCCAGCGCCACGAACAGGGTGCCGATGGCCAGCGCCTGGATGTCCTCGTACCAGCGGTGGCGCGCGGCGGGCGGCGTGCCTGTCGCCGTGTCAGCGGCGGCGCTCATGGGGTCGTCCGGGCCATGGTCATGCGGACAGCGCCGCCGGTTCGAGGGTTTCAGGGTCCGAGCAGCTGGCGCCGCCGCAGCCGTGGATGAGGTTGGCCGGCAGGGCCTGGGGCAGGGCAAGCGTGCCGGTCAGCGGGTCGAAGCCGACGCTGCGCAAGTGCAGCGCCAGCGCCGCGTCCATGCTCTGGGCATGCTG
>JAQGMN010000485.1 GCA_028292345.1 Polaromonas sp.
GCGCTGCGTTCGCTGGCCTCCATGCTGCGTGCCTCAACCCGTCAAAGAATCGCCAGCGCCATTTCCAGGCCGGACACGAAGCCGTCCTCGACCCGGTGGCCGAGGCACCAGTCGCCGCAGGCGCCGATGCGCGATTCGGCATCCCACGCATGCGTCTTGCCCAGCGGCTTGGTGGTCTGGGCATGGCGCCAGCGGTGCACCGACGCGTAGGGCGGCTCGGCGCGGATGCCGGTCACTTCGGTGAAAGCCTTCAGCAGCTTGGCCTTGACGCGCTCGGTATCGTCTTCCAGGTGGCGCTGCGACCAGGCCGGGCTGGCCTGCACCGTCCAGCGTTCGATCGGGCCGCGCCCGGGCTTGGACGACTCGCGCGCCAGCCAGGCGATGCGGTGGTGGGTGCTGCGCGCCACGTTCCACTCGGGGCCCAGGCTTTGCAGCGTGGGCTGCTGGGCCTGCGGAAAGGCGACCATCAGCGTCCAGCAGGGCGCCACGTTCACGCCGGCCAGGTCGGCCAGCAGCGGCTCGGCCTGTTCCGAGTCGCGCAGCAGGGCATGGGCCTGCGGTGCGGGAATCGCCAGCACCACCGCATCGAAGCCGGAATGCACGCCGGCGCCCGGGCCGTCGGTCTGCAGCTGCCAGCGCTTCGGGTCGAGCTTGTCTTCCTCGACATAGACCACGCGCGTGTCCAGCACCAGCTGGTCGGTGTCGAGCAAGGGCTGGGCCCACTGGCGGACCAGCGCATTCATGCCCGGCTTGGCCACCCAGTGGGCTTCCTTGGCCGGCAGCGATGCCGCCACGACGCGGCCCTGGTCGTCCAGCACCTGCACACTGTTGGCGCTCCACGGCCGCACCAGCCCGGTGGCGGTGGCCAGCGCTTTCTCGAAGCGTTCGTCGCGGACGGTGAAATACTGCGCGCCATGGTCAAAGCCGCCAAATTCGGTGGTCCGGGTGGCCATGCGGCCGCCGGCGCCCTTGCTTTTCTCAAAGACGGTGACGCGGTGCCCGGCCTGGACCAGCGTTCGCGCGCAGGTGATGCCGGCGATGCCGGCGCCAACGACGGCAATGTGGCGCTGTGCGGCGGGTTTGAAAAAGGATTCGGTAAAGGGTTTGGTGGTCATGTCTTTTGTACTTTTTTCTGAAAAAGAGGGAAATGCTCGGCAGGAAATGGGATCGTGACGAAAAGCCTGGCATCAGCGAACGCCATGCGCACACTCTACACCGCAGCCGGTGCCCGCTGGCTGCAGGCGCGCATTTATAGCGAATGGGCGCGCTCCAGAAGCGCCTTGCGGGTGGCCGGATGGCCGAGCTGCTCCAGCCACCATTGCAGCGCCCGCCCTTCGGCCGCAGGCGTCGCGCAGCGCCAGGCGTAGCGCATCGGGATCACGCGCGGGGCGCGCTGCATCTGCTTTTCGACCAGGCGTCCGGCATCGATGTGCGGCCGCGCCAGGTATTCCGGCAAGAAACCGCCGCCCAGCCCGCGCAACTGCGCATCGAGCTTTTCCTGCATGCCGGGAACGGTAAAAATGTCCTGGCCGCCCATCAGTCCGCTGGTCACGCCGCTGCCGTGCTTGACCGAGTCGGCCACCGCCACGGCGCGGTGCAGCATGAGCTGCGCATCAGGCACCGGCTCGGCGGCCTGCGCCAGCGGATGGTGCGGCGCGACGGCATAGACGAAGTGAAGCGTGCCCAGCGGACGGCTTTGCACCGACAGGTTGGGCGCCGGCTCCAACGCCACGCCGATGGCCAGGTCGGCCTGGCCCGATGTCAGCGCCTCCAGCGTGCCCGACAGCGCTTCCTCGCGGATCTTCAGGCGCGTCGGCGGCTCCAGGGCGAAGAAGGCTTCGCACAGTTCCAGCACGGTGGTGCGCGAAATGACGCTGTCCACCGCCAGCGTGAGCTGCGGCTCCCAGCCGGTGGCCACGCGCTTGACGCGGTTGGCAATCGCGTCGAGTTCGATCAGCAGCCGGTTGCCTTCGCGCAGCAGTTCCTGGCCCGCCACGGTCAGCCGGGCCCGGCGCGAGGAGCGGTCGAACAGCAGCACGTCGAGCGCGTCCTCGACCTGCCGGATGCGGTAGGTCAGGGCGCTGGGCACCACGCCCAGTTCGCGTGCGGCCGCCGCCATGCTGCCGCTGCGGTGGATGGTGGCTATCAGCCGGATGACGTCGGGCGTCAGCGCATTGCGGACCGGGTTGGTAGTGGCTGGCATGAAAACCGTTCAAAATATTTGAATGATGCCAGCAAACCGGCGCAACGCCGCAAGCGCTGGCGGCACCTACAGTCAAGGCATTGCAACGCACCTTGAAAGGAGCACTTCATGATGACACTACGGCCTTCGGGCGAACGCGGCCATGCCGACCACGGCTGGCTCAAGTCTTTCCATTCCTTTTCCTTTGCCGGCTACCACGACCCGGCGCACATGGGCTTTGGCAACCTGCGCGTCATCAACGAAGACCGCGTGGCCGCCGGCCGGGGCTTCGGCACGCACAGCCACCGCGACATGGAAATCATCAGCTATGTGCTGAGCGGCGAGCTGGCGCACAAGGACAGCATGGGCAATGTCAAGGGCATTCCGCCCGGCGACGTGCAGCGCATGAGCGCCGGCACCGGCGTGCAGCACAGCGAGTTCAACCATGCCGAGGGCCAGACCACGCATTTCCTGCAGATCTGGATCCTGCCCAATGTCACCGGCATTGCGCCCGGCTACGAGCAGAAAACCTTTTCCGAGCTTGACAAGCGCGGCGCGCTGCGGCTGGTGGCGTCGCCCGATGGCGCCCAGGGTTCGGTGCTGATCCATGCCGATGCGCGGCTGTATGCCGGGCTGTTCGATGGCGGCGAAGCGGCCGTGCTGGCGCTCGATCCGCAACGCAAAGCCTATGTGCACCTGGTGCGCGGCCAGCTGGAAGTCAACGGGCAGGTGCTGCACACCGGCGACGCCGCGCTGCTCCAGGCAGAAGACCAGGTGAGCCTGGCAAAAGGCCAGGGCGCCGAGGTGCTGGTGTTCGACCTGGCGCCCTGAGCGGCCGGGCCGGGCACCGCCCATAGCGCAGCCGGCTTGCCCGGCGGCTTTTTTTAATTCATCATTCCGTTAATTTTTTCAAAGGACCGTCATGTTCGCTTCGCTTCAAAACCCCCTGTCGCTCATCGGCCGCGTGCTGCTGGCGCTGCTGTTCATTCCTGCCGGCTTCAGCAAGATCGGCGGCTTTGCCGGCACGGCGGGCTACATCGCCTCCAAGGGCGTGCCGCTTCCCGAACTGGCTGCGGCGGCCGCCATCGGCGTCGAGCTGGGGCTGGGCCTGCTGCTGCTGATCGGCTGGCAGACGCGCTGGGCGGCGCTGGGCATCGCGTTGTTCACCGTCGTCATCACCTTCATCTTCCACAATTTCTGGGCCGTGCCGGCCGAGCAGGTCATGGCGCAGCAGCAGTCGTTTTTCAAGAACATCGCCGTCGTTGGCGGACTGCTGATGGTGGCCGCCTGGGGCGCCGGCGCCTGGAGCGTTGACGGCAACCGGCGGGGTGCCTGATGGCTGGCGCCGCCGCGTCCAGCGAACCGGTCGTTGTCGTCATCTACCACTCCGGCTATGGCCACACCCAGCGCATGGCGCAGGCCGTCGCGGCGGGGGCCGGCGCGGAACTGATCGCCATCGATGCCGAAGGCAACCTGCCGGCGGGCGGCTGGGAGGCGCTGGCCGCCGCCGACGCCATCGTCATGGGCTCGCCGACCTACATGGGCAGCGTCAGCTGGCAGTTCAAGAAGTTTGCCGACGCATCGTCCAAGCCCTGGTACACCGAGACCTGGAAGGACAAGCTGTTCGCCGGTTTCACCAACAGCTCGGCGCCCAACGGCGACAAGTCGTCCACGCTGAACTATTTGTTCACCCTGGCCATGCAGCACGGCGGCATCTGGGTCAGCCAGGGCATGTTGCCGAGCAACAGCAAGGCGGCGCAGCGCAACGACCCGAACTTCCTGGGCTCCTACAGCGGCGCGATGGCGCATTCGCCCTCGGACGCCGGCGCCGGAGAGATGGCGCCGGGCGACCTGGAAACGGCGCGCAGTTTCGGCGAGCGCGTGGCCAGCGTGGCGGCGCGTTTCCACCGTTGAGGCGCCGGGACCCTGCGGCACCACGGCCTGTGCCCATTTTTCAGAAGGAGAACGCATGACGATTGAACTCCGGCTTGACCGCACCGCCACGCTGGCGCAGACGGTGCATGTCCGTACCCATGAACTGGTGGCCGATGTCACCGAGGCCGAAGGCGGCGGCGACACCGGCCCCAGCCCGCACGACCTCTACGATGCCGCGCTCGGCGCCTGCAAGGCCCTGACGGTGATGTGGTATGCCCGCAAGAAAGGCATTCCCGTCGATGACATCCAGACGCAGGTCGAGCGCGACGATGCGGACGAGCGCAAGGGCATCTACCGCTTGAGCACCATCCTGAAGGTGCATGGCACGCTGAGCGACGCGCAGTTGAAGGAGCTCGAAGCCGTGGCCGGCAAATGCCCGGTGCACAAGCTCATGACCACGGTCACCACCGAAATCACCACCCGCATGGAGCGCCTGCCATGAGCATCGACCTGCTGCTCACCGGACACGGCAAGGACCTGGGCGGCGGCTTCCTGGTCAGCCGCCTGCTGCCGGCCGCCCGCCGGCAATCGGTCGGGCCGTTCGTGTTCTTCGACCATTTCGGGCCGCTTCAGGTGCAGCCTGGCGACAACCATGACGTGCGGCCGCATCCGCACATCGGCCTGGCCACGGTGACCTACCTGTTCGACGGCGCCATCCTGCACCGCGACAGCCTGGGGTCGGTGCAGCGCATCGAGCCCGGGGCGATCAACTGGATGACGGCGGGGCGCGGCATCGTGCATTCCGAAAGGGCGCCCGACGACCTCCGGAACCAGGCCTACCTGCAGCATGGCCTGCAGCTCTGGGCTGCGCTGCCCCAGGCGCATGAAGAAACCGCCCCCGATTTCGCGCACACGCCCGCCGGCGACATTCCTGTCGTGACCCTGGGCGCGGCCGAGGTGCGCGTGCTGATCGGCGAGGCGTTCGGGCAGGCTTCGCCGGTCAGGACCTTTGCCAAAACCGTCTACCTGGACATCCGCCTGGCCGCCGGGGGCCATCTCGACCTGCCGCCGCTGGCCGACGAGCTGGCGCTGTACGGCGTGCAGGGCGATCTGGCGGTGGATGGCGACGCGCTGCCGGCCCGCACCCTGGCCATCCTGGCGCCCGGCGCGGCGGCGCGCATCAGCGCCACGGCGCTGGCGCGTTTCATGGTGCTGGGCGGGGATGCGCTCGACGGGCACCGCCATATCTGGTGGAATTTTGTCTCCAGCCGCAAGGACCGCATCGTGCAGGCCGGCGATGACTGGCTAGCGCAAACGATGGGGCAGGTGGCCGGCGACCCCGAGATCATTCCGCTGCCCGAGCGCAGGCCGCAAATGACGCCGCCTGCCAAGACGCCTTACCTTTGACTTGTTCCCTGGATTTTTGTTGATTCTCTTGTTGATTGAGGGGTGAGCGCCTGCCCGGCGGGGGGTAACTTTCTTTTCTGGCAAAAAAGAAAGTCACCAAAGAAAGTTGCCTTGGGGGCGGGATCGGGTTGGAGCTGAACGCTCCGACGGGCCATCGCTTCGCTGGGCCCTGGGCACCTGGATCTACATGCAGGTGGCTTGTCAAAGGCTGGCTGGTTCTACCGCTCGTTCGCCAACAGCTTCACGCTCTGCCTGATCTCACAAATCAAAGGCAATCCAACAGACGACGCAGTGATCAAACCAGCAGCGTTGGCCATTAAAATTTTTCATCTTATAGGCCGATACCGCATGCCCATCAAGCGCCGGCAGCTATGCATTCAATAGCAAAAGCCGTCAGGCCGATTTCGCGCCAGGGTCGCGCGCCAGCCGCACGCCGCTGAACTGCCATTGCGCGTCCGGCGGAAAAAAGTTGCGGTAACTGGCGCGGATGTGGCTTTGCGGTGTGGCGCAGGAGCCGCCGCGCAGCACGAACTGGTTGCACATGAACTTGCCGTTGTATTCGCCCACCAGCCCCTCCCACGGCATGTAGCCGGGGTAGGGGTTGTAGTTGGACTGCGTCCATTCCCACACATCGCCCAGCATCTGGGCGGGCGCGTCCAGGCTGGCCTGCTGCTGCGGCAGCGGATGGTAGGCCCCGGTTTCCACGAAATTGCCCGGCCGGGCGCTGGAAGCGGGCACAAGCCGAGCGGCCAGTTCCCATTCAAACTCGGTCGGCAGTCGCGCCCCGGCCCAGCGCGCCAGCGCATCGGCTTCAAAATAACAAAGGTGGCAGGCGGGCGTGTTCGGGTCCACGTCCTGCAGCCCCTGCAGCGTGAAGTGTTGATGGTTTCCTGCTTCACCCTTCCAGTAAAGCGGCAAGCCATGCTGCCCGGCCTGCACCCAGTCCCATCCCATGGACAGCCACAGCTCGGGCCGCCGGTAGCCGCCGTCCGCCATGAAGGCCATCAATTCGCCATTGGTGACCAGCCGGCTGGCCAGCTCAAAAGGCGCCACATAGGCGGGATGGCGCGGGGTTTCATTGTCAAAGGCAAATTCGCCGTCCAGCGCCGCGTCAAAGCCATGCTGGACCAGGCCGCCCTCATAGGCGTGCCAGCGCAGCGGCTGGGGCGCGGTGCTCGTCAGCGGCCAGTGCCTGGCATAGGCCGGATGCTGCGGATTGAACGACAGCGCATGCTGGATGTCGGTCAGCAGCAGTTCCTGGTGCTGCTGCTCGTGGTGCAGGCCCAGGCGGATGAACTGCGCCAGTTCCGCAAGGTCGGCTTCACCGGCCTTGAAAATGACATCCAGCACGCGTGCATCGACCTGCGCCCGGTAGGCCAGCACTTCCTTTAGCGACGGCCGGCTGATCAGCCCCCGCTGCGGGCGCGGGTATTTGTCGCCCACGCCGTTGTAGTAGCTGTTGAACAGCACGCGAAAAGCCGCATTGAAGGGCTTGAAGCGCGGCTCGAAGCGCTCCAGCACGAAGGTTTCGAAAAACCAGGTCAGGTGCGCCAGGTGCCATTTGGCCGGGCTGGCGTCGGGCATGGACTGCAGCTGGCAGTCCTCGGCGCTCAGCGGCTCGATCAGCCGCACGGTCTGGGCGCGCACCTGCTCGAAGCGCTGCGCCAGCGGCGATGATTGTGCGGCCATGGGGAATGCAGTTTGAATGGAGGGCATGGCGGGTTCCGTCAAGTTCAATCTGCCAAGCTTCCCATGGCCTGTGGGGCCTGGGTGTCAGACGATGGCCCAACATCGACGCGCGGCTGGAGTGCGGCATTCACCCCGCGCCGGTCGTCGAACACAAAGCATTCGCCGTCGAAATGCGCGGAACCGCAGGTTTCAAAGTAGCTCAGGATGCCGCCGTCGAGCTGATAGACGTGGCCAATGCCGGCTTCGCGCAGGTAGAGCGCCGCCTTCTCGCAGCGGATGCCGCCGGTGCAAAAGCTCACGACCGTCTTGCCCGCCAGATCGTCCCGGTGGTCCCGCACGGCCTGCGCAAACTCGGTGAACTTCTCCAGCCGCCAGTCGATGGCGCCGCGGAAGGTGCCGGCATCGACTTCATACGCGTTGCGCGTGTCGAGCATCGCCACCGGCCGGCCGTCGTCGTCCCGGCCCTGGTCAAGCCAGCGCTTGAGCGTGGCCGCATCCACCGCCGGCGCGCGGCCCGCCGCGGGCTGGATGGCCGGGTGGTTCATGCGGATGATTTCCGGCTTGATCTTGACCAGCAGCTTGCCGAAAGGCTGGGCCGCCGACCCGCTTTGCTTGATGTCAAGGTCCTGAAAGCGCGCATCCCTGCGCAGCCATGCCAAAAAATCATGAATTGCGGCGCTGTCGGCGGCCAGGAACAGGTTGATTCCTTCCTCGGCCAGTAGCACGGTGCCCAGGATGCGCCGCGCTGCCAGCGCCTGCGCGATGGCGGCCTTCAACTCGGGCAGCCGGTCCAGCGCCACGAACTTGTACGCGGCAATATTCAGAATTTTCATGATGCCGCAATTGTAGGCAGGCGCTTGCGCTTACCGCAGTGCAAGCGCTGGCGCAGCGGCAGGTTTGGGGCCAATCCCCCCACCTAAAATGAAGCGCATGTTTGTCCATCTAAGAATCCACACCGAGTTTTCAGTCGTTGACGGTACCAACCGCATTGATGAAATTGTTGAAGCCGCCGCCGCCGACCAGCAACCCGCGCTGGCCATCACCGACCTGAGCAACCTGTTCGGCACGGTCAAGTTTTACAAGGAAGGGCGCAAGGTGGGCGTCAAGCCGCTGATCGGCGCTGACATCTGGCTCGAATCGCCCGGCAAGGACGCCGGCGCGCCGGCCTCACGGCTGCTGCTGCTGGTGCAGGACGGCCAGGGCTACCTCAACCTGTGCGAGCTGATCACCCGCGCGTGGACCCAAAACGTGGTGCGCGACCAGGCGGTCGTCAAGCTGCAGTGGCTGCAGGAACTCAACCAAGGCCTGATCGCCCTGTCGGGCGCGCAGCGCGGCGCCGTCGGCCAGGCGCTGGTGCAGGGCGACAGCGCCCGGGCCGCCGAATGCGCGCAGCACCTGTCGGCCATGTTCCCGCAGCGCTTCTACCTGGAATTGCAGCGCTCGGAGCATGCCGATGACGAGCGCCATGTCCGGGCCGCCGTGCAGCTGGCGGCCCAGCTCAGGCTGCCGGTGGTGGCCACACATCCGGTCCAGTTCCTGACCTATGACGACTACGAGGCGCACGAAGCGCGCGTCTGCATTTCGGAAGGCGAAATCCTGGGCAATGCGCGCCGGGTGCGCAAGTTCACCCGCGAGCAGTATTTCAAATCCGCGGCGCAGATGGAGGCGCTGTTCGCCGACGTGCCGTCGGCGCTGGCCAACACGGTCGAAATCGCCAAGCGCTGCAACCTGACGCTGGAGCTGGGCAAGCCGATGCTGCCCGACTTCCCGACGCCCGAGGTCAATGGCG
>JAQGMN010000391.1 GCA_028292345.1 Polaromonas sp.
TGAGGTAGATCGTGCCGGTGGCGTCCAGGGCGCGGATGGCGGCGATGGCCGCCTTGGCGAACTCGGGCCAGATCAACAGGCTTTCATCGTCGCGCACCTGCGGCTCTTCGTTCCAGGCCACGATGCCGCCGTCTCGCGGCAGGTCATAGGGTTCGTTCATCAGGCCATAGCCGCCAAAGCCGGGATGGTCCTTCCATTTCAGCGCCGCCCGGGTCCAGAAATCGGTGAAGTTGGCCACCGTGAGCGTGGCCCCCGGCGCCAGCGCGAAGATGCGCGTTCTCACCTGCGAGGCGTCGCGCGTGTAGGCCCGCACCAGCGGATCGGACGGCACCGTCAGGCCAATGACCGAACCATCGGGCTGGAACCTGAAGTCCTGGTAGCGGCAGTAGTTGTGCAGGTCGATGATGCACCTGCTGCCCACGGCCGCATGCGCGTCGAGCACGCCGGTGATGCAGGACGCGTAGGCGGCATGGAACTGGCCAGGCTGGCCGATGGCGGCCCGAGCCGCCGCATTGGCCGGCGTGTCGTGCAGCATGGGCTGGAGCAGCTCCCACTGGATCGGCAGGCGGTTCTTGCGGTGGCCGGTGCTGGCCAGGTAGGCCACATCGGCGGCGCGCGGCACGGTGAAGTCCACATTGGGCCTGGAACTGGGGCTAAAGCGCAGGCCGGCCACGGCCCATTCCATTCCGGAGAGATTGGTGCCCATTGGCGGCGCACCGGGGGGCGGCGGCGCGGCCGCTTCGGGCTCGGGCACCGCCTTCACCGGCTGCACCGCCAGTTCCGGCGGCACCGGCTGCGCGGCCACCGAAACCGGCGTGCCTGCCGGTGCGTCCGAAGAGGAGCCGCCGCCGCAGCCCGTACCCGCGCCAAGGGCCAGCGCGGCGGTAACTTTAGAAAATTCCCGTCTTTTCAAAGGCCTTCTCCCGTCGGTCATGCGTTTCAAACACACTCGGGCGCCGGGGACCTGGCGCTGGGGTTTGAATGACGATAAAGCCGAAACGGATTCGCTGCGTGAGAAAGGCGCTTGTCAACTGTTCAGTTAAAACGGATTAGGCATTAAGAAATGGCCTAGCGCTCCCCGCGCTGCGCAAAGCAGGCGGGCCGGACGGACGGTGGCCCGTCCCTGTCGCCGCCCGGCCCGGGCATCAGAACGTTCCCGGATACGCCCCGCCGTCGGCCAGCACGTTCTGGCCGGTCATGTAGGCGGCGTGCATGCTGCACAAAAAAGCGCAGATGGCGCCGAACTCGTCCGGCGTGCCGTAACGTCCGGCGGGGATTTGCGCCTGCTGCAGGCGGCGGATGTCCTCGACCGACTTGCCGGATTTTTCAGCCGTGGCGCGCACCGTGACGGCAATGCGGTCGGTGTCGAACTTGCCGGGCAGCAGGTTGTTCAGGGTGACGCCCTGCGCCGCCAGTTTCGTTCGCGCCACGCCGGCGACAAAACCGGTCAGGCCGCTGCGCGCGCCGTTGGACAGGCCCAGGATGTCGATCGGCGCCTTCACCGAACTCGACGTGATGTTGACGATGCGGCCAAAGCCGCGCGCGGCCATGCCGTCGACCGTGGCCTTGATGAGTTCGATGGGCGTGAGCATGTTGGCATCGACCGCCTTGATCCAGGCGTCCCGGTCCCAGTCGCGGAAGTCGCCGGGTGGCGGGCCGCCGGCGTTCGTCACGACGATGTCGAATTCGCGGCGAACCGCGAACACGGCGGCCCGGCCTTCCACGGTGGTGATGTCTGCGGCAACGAATTGAACGTTTGCGCTTGCTGGACGTGCGCTGTCAGCCATTAATTTATGAGCAGCGGCTTCAAGCGCCTCGGCGCCGCGCGCAACGATCAGCACATGCACGCCTTCGCGCACCAGCGCCTGGGCGCAGCCAAAACCCAGGCCTTTGCTGGCGCCGCAGACCAGCGCGTGTTTACCGGAAATACCTAGATCCATTGCGAGTCCTTTTTGTCTTGGTTGGGAAAAACACCCATGATACGAAGTCTGGCCCGCCGGGCGTTCACCAGTGAAAGCTAGCGCGCCGCCCGCGTGAACACGAAGATGCCGGCAATCACCAGCACCGTGCCGGCCGCCACCCAGGCGGTGAACGGCTCGCCCAGGATCACCACGCCCATCAGGATGGTCGACAGCGGGCCGATCATGCCGGTCTGCGCGGCCAGGCTCGCGCCGATGCGCTCGATCGCCATCATCACCATCAGCACCGGCACGGCGGTGCACAGCGTGGCGTTGAGCACCGACAGCCAGATCACCTCGGGCGCCACCACGGCGGCGCTCAGCGGGCGCAACACGACGAACTGCAGCAGGCAGCACAGGCACGCGACCGTGGTCGCCAGGCCGACCAGCCGCACCGATCCCAGGCGCCTGACCATCTCGCCGCTGTAGACCAGGTAGAGCGCATAACTGACCGCGCTGCCGAACACCAGCAGCGCGCCCCAGGCGGCTTCGCTTCCCAGCAGCGTGATCTCGTGGCCGAACACCAGCGCCACGCCGGCATAGCTGATCGCCATGCCGACAAGGTGCGCCGGCGCAATGCGCCGCTGGTACAGCACCAGGCCCAGCAGCAGCACCAGCGTGGGGTTGAGGTAGAGGATCAGCCGCTCCAGCGAGGCGCTGATATAGGCCAGTCCGGCAAAGTCCAGGAAGCTCGCCAGGTAGTAGCCGGTCACGCCCAGCCACACGATGCCCAGCCAGTCCTTGCGCGCCAGCGGCGGCTTGCCCCGGCTGGCCCACCAGGCCATGAGGGCGAAGATCGGCAGCGCGAACAGCATGCGGTACATGATCAGCGTGACCGCATCGACGCCATGCCGGTAGGCGAGCTTGACGATGATCGCCTTGCCGCTGAAGGCAATCGCGCCGAAACTGGCCAGCAGCAATCCGGCTGCTATGCTTTTAGGAGCTGCTTGCGCTTGCTCTACTTGCGCCAGAGGCGTATTGGGTTCGGAAATAGGATTCAAGGTGTGTGTGTGCCGCAACGGCCGGGCCGCCGCCAAATCCTGCGTGTCGCAGAGCCCCAAGTTTGGCACGGGCCGGGCGGCCGGCGGCATCCGGCATTCTGGCGGCCCTCCCCTTGATCGGAGAAGGCGGGCCGGTGTCCGCTTTCTGATAAGGGCAAACCTGCGGCGCCCACGAAAAACGGCACCCGAAGGTGCCGTTTTTTTGCCGAAGCCGTCAGGGCGCCGGATTCATTCCTCGACGAAGGCTTCCTCGCGCTTGTTCTTCACTGCAGGCAGCATCACGATCACGATCATCAGCACCGCCACCGCCAGCAGGCCGGCGGAAATCGGACGGGTCACGAACACGCTCCAGTCGCCGCGCGACAGCAGCAGCGCGCGGCGCAGGTTTTCTTCCATCATCGGGCCCAGGATGAAGCCGAGCAGCAGCGGCGCGGGTTCGCAGCCGAGCTTGACGAAGGTGTAGCCCACCACGCCGAACAGGCCCACCATCCACACGTCCCAGTTGTTGTTGTTGGTCGAGTACACGCCAATCGCGCAGAACAGCACGATGGCCGGGAACAGGTAGCGGTAGGGAACGGTCAGCAGCTTGATCCACATGCCGATCAGCGGCAGGTTCAGAATCACCAGCATCGCGTTGCCGATCCACATCGAGGCGATCAGGCCCCAGAAGAGTTCGGGGTTGCTGGTCATGACCTGCGGGCCGGGCTGGATGTTGTGGATGGTCATGGCGCCGACCATCAGGGCCATCACGGCGTTCGGCGGAATGCCCAGCGTCAGCAGCGGAATGAAGGAGGTCTGCGAACCGGCATTGTTGGCCGACTCGGGCGCCGCGACGCCACGGATGTTGCCCTGGCCGAACGGCACTTCGCCCGGCTTCATCTTCATCTTCTTTTCCAGCGCATAGGCCGCAAACGCCGACAGCAGCGCGCCGCCGCCGGGCAGGATGCCCAGCGAACTGCCCAGGAGCGTGCCGCGCATCATGGCAGGCGCCATGTCCTTGAAATCCTGCTTCGTGGGCATCAGGCCCGTCACCTTGGCGGTGAACACTTCGCGCTCATGCTCGGGCTGGGCCAGGTTGCTGATGATCTCGCCGTAGCCGAACACGCCCATGGCAATCACCACGAAGCCCAGGCCGTCGGTCAGTTCGGGAATGTCGAAGCTGAACCGGGCCACGCCCGAATTCACGTCGGTGCCGACCAGGCCGAGCAGCAGGCCCAGCACGATCATCGCAATCGCCTTGAGCAGCGAGCCAGAAGCCAGCACCACCGCGCCGATCAGGCCCAGCGTCATCAGGGCGAAGTATTCGGCCGGGCCGAACTTGAAGGCCAGTTCGGTCAGCGGCGGCGCGAAGGCCGCCAGGATCAGGGTGCCGAAGCAGCCGGCAACGAACGAACCAATGCCGGCGGCGGCCAGCGCCGGCCCCGCACGGCCTTTGCGCGCCATCTGGTAGCCGTCGATACAGGTGACCACCGAGGACGATTCCCCCGGCAGGTTCACCAAAATGGCGGTGGTCGATCCGCCGTATTGCGCGCCGTAGTAGATGCCGGCCAGCATGATCAGCGCCGACACGGGCGGCAGCGCGTAGGTGGCGGGCAGCAGCATGGCGATGGTCGCCACCGGGCCGATGCCGGGCAGCACGCCAATCAGGGTGCCCAGAATGCAGCCCACCAGGCAATAAAGCAGGTTGATCGGCGTGAAGGCCACGCCGAAACCCAGTGACAAATGCTCGAACAATTCCATTTTCTTGTCTCCTTAGCCGGTGATGAAAGCAGGCCACACCGGGAACTGCAGCTTGAGCGCCACCACAAAAGCCAGGTAGCTGCCGATGGCCAGCACCGTGGCAAGAATCAGGGTGGTCTTGAATTTCCAGCCTTCTTCAGCCATGCTGGCAATGAACACCAGGGCATAGATGGCAATGATCATGCCCATGGCAGGAATGCCCATCGAAGGCAGCCCAGCCAGCAGCACGCCAAACACCAGGTTGGCCAGGATGATGAAGAACAGCGGCTTGAAGGCCCATTTGCCGATCTTGTCGCCGCCCAGGGTTTCCACCACCAGCGACTGGAAGGTGATGATCGCGCCCAGGACCGTCATCAACACGCCGAGGTAGAGCGGAAAGTAGCCCGGCCCCATGCGCGCGCCGTTGCCCACGTTGTAGGTCGTTGCCCCCCAGGCAAACGCCACGCCGACGCCCATGAACATGAGCCCGGAAAAAAAGTCTTTTTGACTCTTGATTCGCACGGTCTGTCTCCTCGATAAAGATTGAATCGCTGGATTGTGCATTCAAAGACCTTGCCCAATGATGTGGCTTTCACCTACATCGGGGATACCCCTAGACGGCGCCTTCAGCGGTCAAAATTCCTGTCCACGCCCGCACTTTGACGCCCCCGGTTCAGGACAGCGGCGGCGTGGTGGCCAGGATTTCCTCGATCGTGGTCAGCCCTTCGGCGACCTTCAGCGCACCGGCCAGCCGCAGCGGGCGCATGCCCTCGCTGATCGCCTGGCGGCGCAGCGCGTCCATGTTCGGCTCCTTCGAGACTTTTTCCTTGAAGGCGTCGGTCACGGTCAGCAGCTCGTACAGCCCCATGCGGCCCCGAAAGCCGGTCATGCGGCAATCGACGCAGCCCACCGGCTTGTAAGGGCGGTAACTGCCGGTGACCTGCCACGGCTTGACCATCTCGGCCAGCGTCTCGCGTTTCGCGCTGTCGTCGCTCTGGCGGCACAGGGGGCACAGCGTGCGCACCAGCCGCTGCGCCAGCACGCCGAGCAGCGTGGCATTGATCAGGTAGTTCGGCACGCCAAGCTCCATCAGCCGCGAGACGGCCGACGGCGCGTCGTTGGTGTGCAGCGTGCTGAACACCAGGTGGCCGGTGAGCGCGGCCTGCACCGCCATTTCGGCGGTCTGCAGGTCGCGGATCTCGCCGACCATGATGATGTCCGGGTCCTGGCGCATCAGCGAGCGCAGGCCTTCGGGAAAGCCGAAGTTCAGCATCGGCTGGACCTGCGTCTGGTTGAAGGCCGGCTCGATCATCTCGATCGGGTCCTCGATGGTGTTGATGTTGACCTCTTCGGTGGCCAGCCGCTTCAGGGTGGAATACAGCGTGGTGGTCTTGCCCGAGCCGGTCGGGCCGGTCACCAGCACGATGCCGTAGGGGCGCTTGACCAGCTGTTCCCAGCGCTCGGCGTCGTGCAGCGAAAAGCCCAGCGCGTCGAGGTTTTTCACCGTCGTGTCGGGGTCGAAGATGCGCATCACCATCTTTTCGCCGAAGGCCGTCGGCAGCGTGGACAGGCGCATCTCGATCTCGTCGCCGCGCGGGTTGCGGGTCTTGATGCGGCCGTCCTGCGGCCGGCGCTTTTCGACCACGTCCATGCGGCCGAGCAGCTTGATGCGCGCCGTCATGGCGTTGTGGACGGCCATCGGCAGCTGGTAGACCGGGTGCAGGATGCCGTCGATCCGGAAGCGGATCACGCCCTGCTCGCGCCGGGGCTCCAGGTGGATGTCGCTGGCGCGCTGGTCAAAGGCGTATTGCCAGAGCCAGTCCACCACCTGCACCACGCCCTGGTCGTTGGCATCTAACTGCCGGTTGCTTTTGTTCAGCTCGACCAGCTGCTCGAAGCTGGCCGAACCCGAGTTGCCGCTCGACTTGAGCGCGGCCTTGACCGACTTGGCCAGCGCGAAGAATTCGGCAGTGAACTTGGCTATTTCCAGCGGATTGGCCACCACCAGGCGCACGCTGCGCCGGGACTGGCGCTCGACCTCGGGCACCCAGTCGGTCACAAAAGGGTCGGACGTGGCAATCACCAGCTCGTGCGCGGTGACCTGCACCGGCAGCACCTTGTGGCGCTCGGCATAGACCGCCGACATCGAGTCGGCCACCTTGCCCACGTCGACCTTGAGCGGGTCGATGCGCAGATACTTCAGCCCCGCGCGGCCGGCGAGCCACTGGCTGATGGCCTCCGCGTCCAGCGGCTTGCCGTCCAGAACGCGCGTCATGCCGATGCTGGCCAGCCGGACGATCGGATGCTGGGCGCTTTGCACCTGCGCGCACCTGGCCATGGTGCGCTCGGCATCGTGCTGGCTGATGATGCCGTCCTCGCTGAGCCACTCGACCAGCCGGCGCCAGTCGAGCGGGCCGGCATGCGGCTTTCGGTCAGGAGGATTCACGGGGGGCGAAGGGGGCAGGACGGCGCTCATGAAGGCCAATGTAACGCATGGGCCCGGCTGGGAAATGCCCGGCTCAGAGCACCGGCTTGAACAGCCGCAGCCACTTCCTGGCCGGCAGGTCCCAGCGCGATTCGATGACGCCGGCGCGCTGCAACAACTCGTCGCGCCCCGGCCGCGTCGGCTCGAACTGGGCCAGCACCACGGTATTGCCCTCGCGCGTCGGCCTGAAGGCCCAGATCGACTCCGGGCCGAAGGCCTCGGCCATCTTGACCAGCGACGCTTCGTAGCTCGAATCGCGGCCGAACAGGTTGACCGTCATGACGCCGCTTTCGGTCAGCAGCGCGCGGCAGTTGGCATAAAAATCGGCATCGTCGAGCACCGGCGCGGCCGCCTCATGGTCGTACAGGTCCACATGCAGCAGGTCCACCGTGCCCCGGTGCGCGGGCTTTTTGATTTCATCGGCGGCATCGGCCTCGATGACGCGCAGCCGGGCGTCGTCGCGCGGCAGCTTGAACCAGATGCGGCAGGCGGTGACCACCTGCGGATTGATCTCGATGGCGGTGGTCTTCATGCGCAGTTTCTTGTAGCAGAACTTGGTCAGCGCGGCCGACCCGAGCCCGAGCTGCATGGCATGCTTCTTGGCCACCGATTCGGCGTCCAGGAACAAGAGGCCGGCCATCATGCGCTGCACATACTCCAGTTCGATGTCGTAGGGCGCATCGCGCAGCATCGAGCCCTGCACCCATTCGGTGCCCAGGTGCAAAAAGCGCACGTCGCCGAAGTCGGAAAAGTTGACTTCGGGCAGTTCCCGGGGAGCATTTGGGTTTTCTTTGGTTGACATGAATAAGGGTCCGGGAGGGGTTCAGGGTCGCGCTGAAAACGCAAACCCCATTCTCGCCTCATGCCGGCGGCGCGCCCGACTCCGGCGCACCCGTTTCCGGCGCACCCGCCGAATGCACATGCTTGCGCAGGCGCAGCAGGGCCTGGCTTTCGCGCAGGCCGGCGCGGGCCAGGATGTCGTCCTCGGGCAGCCCGGCATCGAGCCAGCGAACAATGCACGAGTTGCGCAGCGTCATCGGCCCGGCATGCGCCAGCACGGTGTGCGGATAGCGCGGCCCCAGCACGGCGTTGACATGCCGGTTGGCCAGGTGGAACAGCGCGCGCGGCGTCAGCCGGCCGGCCTTCTTGCGCGAGACGAACAGCGGCGTGCCGGCGTCCTGCGGCAGGGGCAGC
>JAQGMN010000401.1 GCA_028292345.1 Polaromonas sp.
GACCGGCGCGCCGTCCTCGCAGTCCAGCGTCACGTCGAACACGCAGGCGCCGAACTCCTCGATCATCTCCGCCTGCAACTGCAGGCTTTTGCGCATCCGCGCTTCCACGCCGCTGTAATGGTCGCAAACCGGCAAAGCAGCCGTTGCCGCCTGTGCACCGAGAAGAACTTCGCGCGGATGTTTCATTGAATAAATTCGATCCAGGGGTCTGTCGCGAATGGCTCAGGGGCCGGGCGCACACCAAACAATAGCCGCCCGCGCCCCCGGTCCACCCAACGCTGTTACAGAAGGTGGGCGACGCCGGCTTGCTCGCCCTGCAACTCTTCCAGCGTCTTGTTGATGCGTTCCTGGCTGAACGCGTCAATTTCCAGGCCTTCGACGATCTTGTACTCGCCGTTTTCGCAGGTCACGGGGAAGCCGAACATCGTGTCCTTCGGAATACCGTACTGGCCGTCCGATGGAATGCCCATCGTGACCCACTTGCCGTTCGTGCCCAGCGCCCAGTCGCGCATGTGGTCGATGGCGGCGTTGGCGGCCGATGCGGCCGACGACAGACCGCGCGCCTCGATGATGGCGGCGCCGCGCTTGCCGACGGTGGGCAGGAACACGTTGGCGTTCCATTCCTGGTCGTTGATCATGCTGGCCACGCTCTCGCCGTTGATGGTGGCAAAGCGGTAGTCGGCGTACATCGTGGGCGAGTGGTTGCCCCAGACGGTGAGCTTTTCGATGTCGGCCACGGCCTTGCCGGTCTTGGCGGCGATCTGGCTGGCGGCGCGGTTGTGGTCCAGTCGCAGCATGGCGGTGAAGTTCTTGCGCGGCAGGTCGGGGGCGCTCTTCATGGCGATGTAGGCGTTGGTGTTGGCCGGGTTGCCGACCACCAGCACGCGCACGTCGCGGCTGGCGACGGCGTTGAGCGCCTTGCCCTGCGCCGTGAAGATGGCGCCGTTGACGGCCAGCAACTCGGCACGCTCCATGCCGGGGCCGCGTGGACGCGATCCGACCAGCAGCGCATAGTCGGCATCCTTGAAGGCCGTCATCGGGTCGCCATGCGCGGTCATTTCAACAAGCAGGGGGAAAGCGCAGTCTTCGAGTTCCATCATCACGCCCTTGAGCGCTTTTTGCGGTCCTTCGACCGGAACTTCAAGCAATTGCAAGATGACCGGCTGGTCCTTGCCGAGCATTTCGCCCGAGGCAATGCGAAACAGCAGCGCGTAACCGATTTGGCCGGCAGCACCGGTGACTGCGACACGGACGGGTTTTTTGCTCATGATTGACAACTCCAGGAAAGTTAAAAAATGATGGGAACAGGATGGGAAACAAGGTTTCCGGCACCGCGCCAGTGCGTTGCCGGACTGTCAAAGCAGCGTCTTTTCATTCAAGGCCAGCAGACTCCGCACCATGACCAGCCGGGGATTTTACGCTTGAAAAGCACTGCCGGTCAATTTGTCTTATGTCTTATATAAGATATGATCCAGGCTGATTTCATGTCCGGGTCAAGCACTGCGCCCCATCATCCCAGGCCGCTGCGCAAATCTGCTGTATGACAAATACCAATTCTCCGATACCCGATACATCCCTGTCAGCCGGCGAGCCAGAGGCTGCGCTGCCCGCCGGGCAGACGCCGGCCTTCAGCCCGCTGTACCAGCAGATCAAGGTGCTGATCCTCAAGGGCCTCCAGGCGTCTGAGTGGAAGCCGGGCGAACTGATTCCCAGCGAGATGGAACTGGCCGCGCGCTTTCGCGTCAGCCAGGGAACCGTTCGCAAGGCCATTGACGAACTTGCGGCCGAAAACCTGGTGATCCGCCGGCAGGGCAAGGGAACCTTCGTGGCCACCCACGCCGAGCAGCAGGTGCAATACCGCTTTTTACGGCTGATGCCCGACAGCGGCGACATCAGCAGCGAAGGCCCTGCGGAACGGCAGATTGTCGATTGCAAGCGGCTTCGGGCCACGGCCGACATCGCCCGCGCCCTGGCCTTGCGGACCGGCGACGCCGTGCTTCAGCTGCGCCGGGTGCTCGCATTCCAGGGCGCTCCGACGATTGTGGAAGACGTCTGGCTGCCGGGCGGCCCGTTCAAGGGGCTGACCGCCAGCCGCCTGGCGGTCTATGGCGGCCCGATGTACGCCTTGTTCGAAACCGAGTTTGGCGTCCACATGGTGCGCGCCGAAGAAAAAATCCGCGCCGTGGGAGCCGATGCGGTGGCCGCCCGGCTGCTGGACGTCAAGCCGGGCGATCCGCTTCTGAGCGTCGAACGCATCGCCTACACCTACAACGACGTTCCGATGGAGCTGCGCCGGGGCTTGTACCGCACCGACACCCACCACTACAAAAACGTGCTGAGTTAACGGCATTGCCCCAAAACGGCAAAGCTTTGTAAATAAATTTGCTGCATTGCAATAGAATTAAAATGTTTGACTGACGGTCATGCCCCCGCTGAGTTACCAACCGGTTACCACCACGAAAGCCCATAAAAATGACAGAGCTGGCATCCACTCCACGCCCGAAGCGGCCAGAGTTCCGCAATATCAATGCCTTCACCGACCTGCCGAGCTACCGATTGCCGCTGGCCGGCATCGTTTCCATCCTGCACCGCATCAGCGGCGCCATCATGTTCATCCTGATGCCTTTCATCATCTGGATGTTCGACACCTCGATTTCCTCGGACATTTCATTTGACCGGTTCAAGTCTGCGTTCAATGCGGGCATGCTGGGCTTGCCCGGCATACTTTGGAAACTGGTCGCGCTGGCGCTGATCTGGGCTTACCTGCACCATTTTCTGGCAGGCATGCGGCACTTGTGGATGGACAGCAGCCACGAAGCCGTCAGCAAGAACTTCGGCAGGCAGTCAGCCGCTTTCACGCTGGTGGCCAGCATCGTCCTGACAGTGGTGCTGGGCGCCAAGCTGTTTGGGCTCTATTAAATATAAAAAAATCAGCGGGATCGGTCGACTGGAATACAGCGCTTGCCGTCCCCAACTCTGATCAAGGAACAAATCATGTCTGTCAATTACGGCTCCAAGCGCATCGTTGTCGGCGCTCATTACGGCACCCGCGACTGGCTGAGCCAGCGCATCACGGCGGCCCTGATGGCCATTTTCACCGTGCTCCTGCTGGCCCAGGTCATTTTCAGCAAGGGTCCCATCGGCTACGACCAGTGGGCCGGGATCTTTTCTCCCCAATGGATGAAGGTGCTGACCTTTGCCGTCATCGTGGCCATGCTGCAGCATGTGTGGGTGGGCATGCGCGATATCTGGATGGATTACATCAAGCCGGTGGGCCTGCGCCTGCTGCTGCAGGTGTTCACCATCCTCTGGCTGGTCGCTTGCGCAGGCTGGGGCATCCAGGTGCTGTGGCGCCTTTGATTTGTCAGTTCTCCCTGAAGTCAATGCTGGCATTTTCCAGCTTCCAAGATTTATAAAAACATGACTGCTTTCACCAATCTCCCCAAGCGCAAATTTGACGTCGTCATCGTGGGTGCCGGCGGCTCCGGCATGCGCGCTTCGCTGCAGCTCGCCCGTGCCGGCCTGAACGTCGCCGTGCTGTCCAAAGTGTTCCCGACCCGTTCGCACACCGTGGCAGCGCAGGGCGGCATTGGCGCCTCGCTGGGCAACATGTCAGAGGACAACTGGCACTATCACTTCTACGACACGGTCAAGGGCTCCGACTGGCTCGGCGACCAGGATGCGATTGAATACATGTGCCGCGAAGCGCCCAAGGTCGTGTACGACCTGGAGCACATGGGCATGCCGTTCGACCGCAACCCCGACGGCACCATTTACCAGCGCCCTTTCGGCGGCCACACCGCCAACTACGGCGAAAAGCCCGTCCAGCGCGCCTGCGCCGCGGCCGACCGCACCGGCCATGCCATGCTGCACACGCTGTACCAGCAAAACGTCAAGGAAAAGACCAGCTT
>JAQGMN010000406.1 GCA_028292345.1 Polaromonas sp.
CGGCGGCAAGCACCCGCTGCTGCTCCCCAATGGCGAAAGCCGCACCTACCTGGAAGACGGCGACGCCGTCGTGATCCGGGGCTGGTGCGAAAAGGCCGGGGCGGCGCGCATCGGCTTTGGCGAATGCCTGGGAACCGTGCTGCCGGCGCGCGCCTAGACTGCGGCAGGATGCGGCCGACAACGCGATGCCGGCCGTTCCTGCGCACTGCCATTCACCCCGCCTGGCTTGCCCGCAAGGCTTGCTGATGAACAAAACAGCCAATTGCGCATGCCCTGCCTGCACAGGTAGCTCACTTTTTCATAGCAAATACCTGCACCACCGAAAAACCCGTCCATGACGCCCGTTCCCGCGCCCGGCAGACGCCAGGCCTGCACCACCTGCCTGCGGCCGCAAAGCGCCTGCATCTGCCGCTGGATCACGCCTGTCGCGCATCCGGTCGAGGTGCTGGTACTGCAGCATCCGCTGGAGGTGGACAACCCCAAGGGCAGCGCGCGCCTGCTGCACCTGAGCCTGCCGCGCAGCCGGCTGGTGACCGGCGAGGTGTTCGACCTGCCGGCCCTGCTGGCGGATGCAGGCGGCGCAAGGCACAACCTCCTGCTGTACCCGGAAACGCCGCATAACACTCCCGCGGCAATGCTGCCCCGCCCGCTGGCGCCGGGCGCCCTGGACGACCCTGCCAGGCTGCGGCTGGTCGTTCTGGACGGCACCTGGCGCAAGAGCCGCAAGATGCTTTACGCAAACCCTTTGTTGCAGCAGTTGCCGCGCCTGGCGCTGCAGAATGTAGGGGTTTCGCACTACCTGATCCGCAAGGCGCACCGGCCCGACCAGCTTTCGACGCTGGAGGCCACCTGCGCCGCGCTGGCCCAGCTGCATGGCGGCGCTGAACCGCTGCAGCCCTTGCTCGCCGCCTTCGATGGATTTGTAACCCAGCAGATGCGCTACCAGCCCCTGCGCGGCACCGGCAGCCCCCCTACGCCGGACGATTGAAGAAACCAGGCATTTGCGCTCTTCAGCAATTCCTTGTTAGCTACTTTTTCGATAGCAAGCAACGCAATCAAGGGTTGCGTTGATGCCTGACACCGCCTGGCCGCCACGGACTCAGGCAGGGGCCGCAATTCGTGCCAAAAAAAGGTCACTGCTGAGTTTGTCAATAGTCCATTTGTGAGCTTTTATTAGTCCGTTCATGAGATTGACGACTTTTACTGTTTTCGCAAACACTTAACCCAATCAACAAATCGTCACGAATTGAGCAAAAACGTAATGCATCGACCTGCAATTTCCAGCCATACATTGAACGGACTGCGTACGGCAAGCGCATGCCGCACGCCAACCCGCAATGCTTTGCGCCCCCTGCGTTCCGTCAATGGGCACTGAAAAAATGAAACCAAACATTGTTTTCCTGGTGATGTCGGCGGTTGGCAAGCCTGAAACGGTTGATCAGCTGGCACGTTCCCTGGCGCCCCACACGGTGCTGGTGCACCATGATTTTTCCCAGGCGCCGGACTTTGTGCTGACCGCACCGAACGTGCGGTTTGTGCCGAACCCCAAGCGCACCGGCTGGGCATTCTTCGGGTTTGTCGACGGCATTTTCCATTCGATGAAATACGCGCTGGCCAACCTGGATTTTGACTATCTCCAGCTGCTGAGCCCGAGCTGCCTGCCGATCAAATCCATCGAAGCCTTCGAGGCGCACATCTCGGGGCGCGAAGAGGCCCATTTCGACTGCATCGACCTGTTTGCCGACCAGGATGCGCTGATGTCGGTCGGCTTCAGGGCCCTGACGCCTGAAAAGACGCTGCGTCACCGGATCATGCGGCGCCTGGGCGATGCCTACTTTGGCGCATCGAGCGGCAGGCGCGACGAGGCCGGCATCTGGCTGCACAGCGGCGCCCGCAAGAGCCCCGTGGCCCTGCTGGCGCTCGGCGTGTTCAAGGCGCTCAGCAGGCCGTCCATCGGGCAGCATATCTTCAACGAAAATTTCCGCCCGTATTACGGCTCGGTCTGGTTCGGCGCCAGCCGCCACATCGTGTCCGCCATGCTGGAAAAATTCCTGCACCCCGGCGTGCGCGACTATTTCAGCCGGCTGTGCATAGCCGACGAGTTCCTGATTCCGACGCTGCTGATGCATGTCGCGCCCGCCAAGGGCCCGATGAACCATTTCATCCAGCGGTTCGACCATGCGCACCCGGGAAGGATCGAGGACGAGGACATGGAGCAGCTCAAGTCCATTCCCGCCTTCTTCGCCCGCAAGTTTCCCGACGACCCGGCAGCGCCGATTCGCATCCGGGTGCTGACCGAACTGGTGGGCAGTGACCTGTCTGCCCAGTGGCCTGGAACGGCGGGCGGCAAGCTGCAGCACAGCAGCGCGCAAGCGGCGCCTGTCACGGCGGCGCCGGCTGCCGCGAGCCAGGCGGCAGACGGCAATTTTCTGGCCGGACTTTTTGGCCAAGGCAAAACGGCGCAGTAGGGGCAAGGGCTCCGGGCGCTTAAAACAACATCAACAAAAGGGAAATCAACATGCAAGCAATGATTCTGGCGGGGGGACTGGGAACCCGCATCAGCGAGGAAAGCGCCATTCGACCCAAGCCGATGGTCGAGATCGGCGGCAGGCCGATCATCTGGCACATCATGAAGATGTACATGGCCCACGGCGTGAGCGACTTCGTGATCTGCTGCGGCTACAAAGGTCACCTGATCAAGCAGTTCTTCCGCGACTACGCCATGGACGGGGCGGACATCACCTTCGACATGCGCGACAGCACCACGACCATGCTGCGGACCTCGACCGAGCCGTGGAAGGTCACGCTGGTCGACACCGGGCTGGACACCATGACCGGCGGGCGCATCAAGCGGGCGGCGCGCTACCTGGAGGACGGGCCGTTCTGCTGCACCTACGGCGACGGCGTGAGCGACGTGGACATCACGAAGCTGATCGCTTTCCACCGCGCGCAGGGCGTGCTGGCCACGGTCACGGCGGTGCAGCCACCGGGCCGCTTCGGCGCCTTCAACCTGCATGCCGACAACGCGCTGGTGCCGAGCTTCAAGGAAAAGCCGGGCGGCGACGGGGCCTGGATCAACGGCGGCTTCTTTGTGCTCGACCGCACCGTGGTCGAACTGATCGAAGGCGACGACACCATCTGGGAGCGCGGCCCCATGGAGCACCTGGCCGCCCACAACCAGATGGCCGCCTTCCGCCATGAAGGCTTCTGGCAGCCAATGGACACGCTGCGCGACAAGCAGACGCTGGAGTCGCTGTGGGCTGCCAACAAGGCGCCCTGGAAAAAATGGTGAGCGCAGGCGCATGCCCTTATTTCAAACCAATCATTGCAAGGTAAACCCATGATTTTTACAAAAACGGCGTTGCCTGGAGCAACCATTGTCGATATGGAGCGGCGCGAGGATGCGCGCGGCTACTTCGGCCGCACCTACTGCGAGCGCGAGTTCGAGGCCAACGGCCTGCCGACCCGCATGGTGCAGACCAACATGTCGCTGACGCGCCGGGCCGGCACCCTGCGCGGCATGCATTACCAGCTGGCGCCGCATGCCGAGGACAAGCTGGTGCGCTGCGTGCAGGGCGCGATCTGGGACGCGATTGTCGACCTGCGTCCCGAGTCGCCCACCTACTGCCAGTGGATCGGCGTGGAGCTGAGCGAGGCCAATGGCCGCATGCTGCTGGTGCCCAAGGGCTTTGCCCATGGTTTTGTGACGCTGACGGACGATGCGGCCGTCACCTACCAGGTTTCCGCCTTCTACACGCCGCAGGCCGAACGCGGCGCCCGCCATGACGATCCGGCGTTTGCCATCGCCTGGCCGGTGCCGGTGATCGACATGTCGGACAAGGACCGCAACTGGCCCAGCTATGTGGCCGAAGGAGTCGCAGCATGATCATCGTTGACACCGCCCTGCAGCAGCGGGCACGCGAAGGACGGCCGATCCGCGTCGGACTGATCGGCGCCGGCTTCATGGCGCGCGGCGTGGCGCTGCAGATTGCCCTGTCGGTGCCCGGCATGCGCGTGGCCGCAATTGCCAACCGCACCCTGGAAGGCGCCCGACGCGCCTACCGCGAGGCGGACGTGTCCGGCGTTCGCGAAGTGGACAGCGTGTCCGCGCTGGAGCGGGCCATCGAGGCCGGCGTGCCCGCCATCACCGAAGACGCGATGCTGCTGTGCCGCGCCGCCGGCATCGACGCGATCATCGAGGTCACCGGCACCATCGAGCATGCCGCGCATGTGACGCTCGAAGCGATTGCCCACCGCAAGCATGTGGTGCTGATGAATGCCGAGATCGACGGCACCATCGGCCCGATCCTCAAGACCTATGCGGACCGCGCCGGCGTGGTGCTGACCACCGCCGACGGCGACCAGCCCGGCGTGATGATGAATCTGTACCGCTTTGTCAAAGGCATCGGCGTCAAGCCGGTGATGTGCGGCAACATCAAGGGCCTGCACGACCCCTACCGCAACCCGACCACGCAGGAAGGCTTTGCCCGCCAGTGGGGGCAGAACCCGGCCATGGTCACCTCGTTCGCCGACGGGACCAAGATCTCGTTCGAGAACGCCATCGTGGCCAACGGCACCGGCATGCGGGTGGGCCAGCGCGGCATGTACGGCCCGACCGTTCCCAACGGCACGCCGATCCAGGACGTCGCAGACCGCTATCCGCTCGAAGCCATGCTCGAAGGCCCTGGCATCGTGGACTATGTGGTGGGCGCCATGCCCGGACCCGGCGTGTTCGTGCTGGGCACGCACGACCATCCGCAGCAAAAGCACTACCTGTCGCTCTACAAGCTGGGCAACGGACCGCTCTACTGCTTCTACACGCCCTACCACCTGTGCCATTTCGAGGTGCCCAACACCGTCGCCCGGGCCGTGCTGTTCCAGGACGCGGCACTGTCGCCGCTGGGCGCGCCCTGCGTCGAAGTGCTGGCCACCGCCAAGATCGACCTGAAGGCGGGCGACGCCATCGACGGCCTGGGCGGCTACATGACCTACGGCCTGGCCGAGAACGCCGATACCGCAAGAAGCCAGAACCTGCTGCCCATCGGCCTGGCCGAAGGCTGCACCTTGAAGCGCGATGTGCCCAAGGACGCGCTGCTGACCTTCGACGATGTCGAACTGCCGCCCAACCGGCTGTGCGACCAGCTCTGGCGCGAGCAGATGGCGCGCTTCTTCCCCGAACATTCAACAACCCCTACTGGAGAAAAAAAATGAAACTGCTCGTCACTGGCGTCGAAGGCTATATCGGCTGCCTGCTCGCTCCCTTCCTTCAGGCACGCGGCCATGAAATCGTCGGCCTGGACACCGGCTACTACCGCGACGGCTGGCTGTTCAGCGACAGCAAGCTGGTGCCCGGTTTCCCGCGCACCATCAACCGCGACATCCGCAACATCCAGGCCGAAGACCTGGAAGGGATCGACGCGGTCGTGCACATGGCCGAGCTGTCGAACGACCCGCTGGCTGAAAACATTCCGGAACTCACCTTCCAGATCAACCACCAGGCCTCGGTGCGGCTGGCCGAACTGGCCAAGGCGGCCGGCGTCAAGCGCTTTGTCTACACCTCGTCGTGCAGCGTCTATGGCGTGGCCGACGGCAACGAGCCGATGACCGAGCTGTCGCCCATCAATCCGCAGACGGCCTATGCCAAGTGCAAGACGCTGGTCGAGCGCGACGTGATGGCGCTGGCCTCGACGAACTTTTCGCCGACCTTTTTGCGCAACGCGACGGCCTATGGCGCCTCGCCGCGCATGCGCTTTGACATCGTGCTGAACAACCTGTGCGGCATTGCCGCGACGACCGGCAAGATCACCATGACCAGCGACGGCTCGCCGTGGCGGCCCCTGGTGCATGTGCTCGACATCTGCCAGGCGGTGGCCAGCGTCCTGGAAGCGCCGCAGGATGCGATCCACAACGAGATCTTCAACGTCGGCCATGACGAAGACAACTACCAGGTGCGCGAGATCGCGCAGATCGTGGCCAATGTCTACCCGGGCTGCGAGCTGAGCTTTGGCGACTACAGCGCCGACAACCGCAGCTACCGCGTCAGCTTCGCCAAGATCCATGAAAAGCTGCACGGCTTTCAATGCGCCTGGGACGCACGCAAGGGCGCGCAGCAACTGCACGATGTGTACCAACGCATCGGCATCGACGACGCCACCTTCCATGCGCGGCCCTTCACCCGGCTCAAGCAGCTCAAGTACCTGAGCGCGACGGGCCAGGTCGACGACCGCTTTTTCTGGAAGTATTGAACCCCGGCGCTTTATCAGCGAACGCCTGAGGGTGGCAAGCTGCCAGTTTGACGGATAGAACAGACGGGCAGCGCCTGACTGCGCGCCAGGCGCTCAAGCCGCAGCACCTTGAGCGCAACTGGCGCGTGGACGGGACCGGCAGCACCTGCTGGCCGTTCGCGCCGCCGGTGTCGGTGCATGCCGCAATCAAGCGTCAAATCGACCTTCTGCGCCTGGCCATGGGTCAACAGCGGCCCAGCCGCCGGATGAACCGAAAGCCGTTGTCGGCGCAGCCAGGACGATCGAGCTGGCGAACTGGCATTTGCGGCCAGATCAGCCAGGCGCCCTGTGCGCCATCTGCGCCACCACCGCTGCCAGGGAGCGGATTCCCTGCGCAATCTGATCGGTTCTCAAGCTGGCATACCCCAGGATCAGTCCGGCGGGCCGAGGCTGCATGGGCAACTCCGGGTTGGCAAACAGCGGCGTGACCGGGTAGATGCCAACGCCCTGGCCCCGGGCTGCGGCCACCAGCGCGGGCTCGTCCCGAGACCGCAGCATTGGCAGCCACAGCACCATGTGCAGGCCCGCCGCCGTGCCGCTGAGCCGCACGTCCCCCGGAAGGTGGCGCGCAACGGCGTCCAGCAAGGCCGTGCGGCGGCGCTCGTTTTCGCGCCGCATGCGCCGCACATGGCGCTCGTAGGCGCCGCTGTCGATCAAGGAGGCCAGAACGCGCTGCTCCAGCACGGGCGCATGGCGGTCGGCCAGCCGCTTGGCTTGCCGGAACACCGGCACCAGTGCGGGCGGCAGCACCAGGTAGCCCAGCCGCAGCTGCGGCGACAGCGCCTTGGAAAAAGTGCCGATGTAGATCACGCGGCCGTCGGTGTCGATCGACTGCAGCGCGTCGATCGGGCGCTGGCCGTAACGGAACTCGCCGTCATAGTCGTCCTCGACGATCCAGGCGTCGCGCTGCCCGGCCCATTGCAGCAGCTCCAGGCGCCGGCCGATGGGCAGCACCCCGCCCAGCGGGAACTGGTGCGATGGCGTCACATACGCCAGGCGGACACGCTCGTCCTGCGAAAGGCGGGCGGTGTCCAGTCCATGCTCGTCCACCGGCATGCTCAGGCACCGGGCGCCGGTGGCCTCGAAGCAGCGCCTGGCCATCGGGTAGCCGGGCTCCTCAAAGGCAAAGGCGTCCCCCGCATCGAGCAGCAGCCGCGCGCACAGGTCGATGGCCTGCTGCGCGCCATGCACCACCACGATCTGCCCGGCCTGGCAGGCCAGTCCCCGGGCACGCCGCAAATAGCCCTGCAGGGCGCTCCTGAGCCGGGCGTCGCCCTCGGGCGGCGCGTAGCAGAGGCTGGGCTGCTGGCGCAGCAGTTCGGCCTGGTAGGCACGCCGCCACAGCAGGGTCGGAAAGTCCCGGGAAGCGACCGCGCCGTACTGAAAGTCGATGCCGACCGGTTCGGCCCCGGGCAATGCCGGCATGCCGATTCCCGTCAGGCGGCGCCCAAACGCGGACAGCGCTGGCGCACGCTCGACCCGCCGGCTTGCCTGGGTTGCGCTGGGTGCGGGCGCTGCCAGCGGGCTGGCCACCCGGGCAGACCGTCCCGGGGACGTGACCAGGAAGCCCTCGGCCACCAGTTGCTCGTAGGCGGCGGTGACGGTGGTGCGCGACACCGCCAGCTCGGCGGCCAGGGCTCTTGTGGAAGGCGCGCGGGCGCCCGGAACCAGCGTGCCGTCGGCCATCTGGGCGCGCAGCAGGTCGTAGATTCGGCGTCCGGCCCTGGTGGCGCCGGGGTGGCGGTCGGAGGGATGGCGGGACTGGACCATGAATAATGATGAAAACTGGACCTTTTCATTGTGCCGGTTGCAGGCGATAGTGCCATGGATTGCAACTTCATTCATTCACTCATTCACGATGTACATTCCCAAGCACTTTGCCGAAACCCGGCCGGACGAACTCGCCCGCATCATCCGCGCGCACCCGCTGGGCATGCTCGTCGTCCAGGGCAGCGACGGGCTCGACGCCGACCACATCCCGTTCGAATTCGATCCTGGCGCGCAAACGCCCGGCGTTCTGTCGGCCCATGTGGCGCGGGCCAACCCGCTGTGGCAGCGCTGCCCCACGGGCACGCCGGTCATGGTCGTGTTCCGCGGTGCCGAGGCGTACATCTCGCCCAGCTGGTACCCGAGCAAGCACGAGGCGCATCGCCAGGTGCCGACCTGGAACTACGAGGTCGTGCATGCGCACGGCACGCTCACCATCCACGACGACGAGCGATTCGTTCGCCGCATCGTCGCGCGCCTGACACGCCAGCACGAGGCGGCCGAACCGAAGCCCTGGAAAATGGGGGACTCGGCGTCCGAATACATCGACGCCCTGCTGCGCAGCATCGTGGGCATCGAGATCGCGCTCACGTCGCTGGTGGGCAAGGTCAAGCTCAGCCAGAACAAGGAAACGCGTGATCGCCTCAATGCCGCCGGTACGCTGGAGGCACGGGGACACGGCGACATGGCGCGCGCCATGCGCAGAGCCGGCTGAGCCGCAGAAAAACACGCCCAAAAACCAGTTCAGGCGATCTCCGCCCCCACCCACCCGCGCAGGCTGTTCAAGAACGCCCAGCCCTGTACGCGCGGCAGGTCGTCCCGCCGCACCACCGCCTCGACCAGCCGACCGTCACGCAGCGCCAGCGCCCGGCCGATGCCGGGCAACAGGCCGCAGGCCAGTGGCGGCGTGACCCAGCGCCCGCCAATCAGCATCGCCACGTTGCCGCGTGTGCATTCGGTGATCTCGCCTTCTGGATTCCAGAGCACGGTGTCGAACACGCCAGGCGCAGCCGGCGTGAAGGCGTCGTAATGCGCGCGGCGCGTGGTCTTGAAGCGCACGAACTCGCCGTGGGCGTCCGGCAACGGACGGTCGGCCAGCTGCAGGCGAACCTGCGCCGGCGATGCGTCCATGGCGAAGGCTTGCGCGCGCGGCCGACCCTGCGCACCCAGCAGCAGGCGCACGCGCCACAGGCCTTGCGCATGCGCCTGCGCCAGTTCGTGCAGGCCGTGTTCGACTTGCAACGGCTCCCACTGGTAGCCGAAATGCGCGGCGGCGCTGGCCAGTCGCGCCAGGTGCTCGGCGGCGTGGCGCAGCTGGCCGTCCTGCAGCGCCAGGGTTTCCAGCAGGTCGAAAGGCAGGCTGGCGCGCTCCAGGAACTGTCGTTTGTTGCGCCATTCCTGCCATTCGTCGTCCGTGGCAGCGCCCGAGGTGATGCCGCTGCCGATGCCGCAGCGCAGCCGCCCGGCCCGCACGGCGACGGTGCGGATCGGCACGTTGAAGGTGGCGCGAATGCCCTGCCCCGGTGTGCCTGGCCGCACGATCCCCATCGCGCCGCAGTACACGCCGCGCGGCCCGGTTTCCAGTTCGCGGATCATCTGCATGGCGCGCACCTTGGGCGCGCCGGTGACCGAGCCGCAGGGAAACAGCGCGCCGAACACGTCGGCCAGCGTGGTGCCGGCGCGGGTCCTGGCCTGCACGTCGGAAGTCATCTGCCACACGCTGGGCAGCGCCTCGGTGTGGAACAAGACGGGCACCCGCACGCTGAAGGGCTCGGCGATGCGCGAGAGGTCGTTGCGCAGCAGGTCCACGATCATGACGTTTTCGGCGCGCTCCTTGGGCGAGGCACGCAAGGAGCAGGCCTGGGCGGCGTCGTCTTGCGGCGTGGCACCCCGTGCGGCCGTGCCTTTCATGGGACGGGCCAGGATGCGGCCGCTCTCCGGGCCGTTCTGCCAGTCGAAAAACAGTTCGGGCGACACCGACAGCAGCTGCTCATCGCCGGTGTCGATGAAGGCCGCATAGCCGCCCGGCTGGGCGCGCTCCAGGGCGGCGAACAGGGCCAGCGCCGCATCCGCTTCGGGTTCGCCAAGCCACTCGCCCAAGAGCGGCGCGGTGAAGTTGACCTGGTACAGCTCGCCGGCGGCAATCGCTTGCTGGATGCGCGCCACGGCCGCGCCGAACGCCGGGCGCGGGCAGGTGGC
>JAQGMN010000421.1 GCA_028292345.1 Polaromonas sp.
TGTAGATCTCGAAGCTGCGAAAGGTCTGCGACTGCAAGGTGGCGGCGACCGAGGTGAGGTCGTCTGCCGAGATCACCGAGACCACGGCCGAGCTGAGCATCAGCAGGATGAACTGGCTGGTCAGCGCAGGATAGATGGCCTTCAGTGCCGGCTTCAGGATCACGAAGCGGAAGATCTCCCAGGTCTTCAGGTTGAGCGCGCGGCCGGCTTCGATCTGGCCCTTGGGGATGGACTCGATGCCGGCGCGGATGATCTCGGTCGCGTAGGCGCCCAGGTTGATGACCAGTGCCGTCAGCGCGGCGGTGTAGGCCGACCAGCGCAGCCCGAGCGCCGGCAGGGCGAAAAAGAAAAAGAACAGCTGCACCAGGAAGGGCGTGTTGCGGATCAGCTCGATGTAGGCATTGATCACAAAGCGCAGCGGTTTGGGTCCGGCGGTCTTGCCCCAGGCGCAGACGATGGCCACCAGCAGCCCAAGCAGCATCGCCAGCAGCGACAGTTCGATGGTGTTCCAGGTGCCCTTGAGCAGCAGCGGCCAGGCCGCGAAAACGTCGCCGAACTGGAAGGTGTAGTTCATGGCTGGAACGCTGGCGCCGCAAGCAGCGCCGTGCCTTTGGACTGTGAAGGAGAAAGTTTTTCTAAAGACATGGTGAGGTGTTGATTTTCGATCTTCCTGAAACCGGTTTCATTGAATTATAGATTCAGGTGTACCTGCTTTGTAACTCCGTGAAAACCCTAGGTGGGCAAAATCATCGAGGGCGCCGCCGCGACGGTCGAGCCACGCGCCAGCAAGCGGCCCGACAGCAGGATCTGGCGCGGCGGCAGGTCCAGGCCCTTGAGCCGCTCCATCAGGCAGCCTGCCGCCAGCCGGCCCAGCTCGTCGGTGGGCTGGGCAATGGTGGTCAGGCCCGGACCGATGAACGGCGACCATTCGGTGTCGTCAAAACCCACCAGGCCCAGGTCGGTGCCCAGCCGCCAGCCGAGCCGCGCCAGGCTGGCCACCACCCGCAGCGTGACCACGGCATTGCTCGAAATCACGGCAGGCAGGCGTCCGCTGGCGCGCTCGCGCAGCGCGCGCAGGGCCTGGTCCAGTTCTTCGCCGTTGTCCTCCATGCTTTCGAACGTGCTGCCATGAAGCTCCGGCATGCCGTCCCGGCTTTCGGCGATGAAGCTGCGAAAGGCCGCTTCCCGCTCCATGCGCGAACTCACGTTCTTGATCGGCTCGGACAAAAACATCAGTTCCAGGTAGCCGGCCTGCACCAGATGGCGCCCCCCCAGCCGCACGGCGCCGGCATTGTCCAGCGACACGAAGTCGGCCTGCATGTCGTGGTGGCGCCGGTCCACCAGCACCACCGGCTTGCCATGCCGGGCGGCGTCGGCCGCAGCGCCGGCGTCGCGGCCCAGCGTGTTCAAAATGAAGCCTTCGACCTGGTAGGCGGCCAGCGCCTGGATGGCTTCGCTTTCGCGCCGGCTGTCGTTCCCGAGGTTGAACAGCATCAACAGGTAGCCGGCCTGCTGGCAGGCTTTCTCGGCGCCGCGCAGCACCGCCACCGAAAACGGATTGGTCACGTCGGCCACCACCAGGCCGATCAGCCGCGAACGGCCGCGCTTGAGCGCCTGCGCCATCGGGCTCGGGCTGTAGGCGAGGGCGGCAATGGCGACTTCGACCCGGCTGGCAATGTCCGGCGTGAGCAGGGTTTCCCGGTGGTTCAGGAAGCGCGACACCGTGGCCTTGGAAACACCGGCTTCGCGGGCCACATCGGCAATCGTGGCACGCGGGGCCGGCCGGGCAGGAGAAGGCTTGATCGAGGCAGAGGGCATGGAAAGGCCAGGGTTGGAAGCAAGCAGTTCATGGCTTCGGATGAAACCAGTTTCAGGAATGTTAGCACTGCCCGGGCCATCTGGAGAAGTTGTCAGTTGGTATGAATTTGATAGCTAGTGAGGCAGGCAGGTATTGCGCAAACGGCATGTTTAGGCGTAATTCCCCGGCTTGCCGATGCGCGGTTCACTGCAACAGGCAACTGTCTGCTTTTCGCTCCGGGATTTGTTGTCAGCAGAACGCTTACAGCGTGTGTGCCTTGCCGCCTATAAACGGTTTGCAGCCCACACAAGATCATGAGGGCATGTCGCTTTCGACTTCACCGAAATGAAAAGCAGGACTGCCATGAAAACACCGCTTGCCACCCGTGCAACCTCCGCATCCCGCAACTGCCAGGCTGGAAAGCTTGATGCGCAGCTTGGCGGCTACCTTGCGTTTGGCGCAACAGTCTTTGTTTCCATCGTGGCAGCCGCTGCCGTTGCAAGCAATGATCTGCCGCTGATGCTGGGAGGATTTTGAAATGACCGCTTCTGCCAAGGTGCATGACCAGGGCGCGCCCCTGGGCAGCGCTTCGCCCGATGAGCCTGCGCATACCGTGCCTTCCGAGCCATCGCATGTCACGCAAGTGAGCGCATCGTCGGACGCTGCTGCGGGCGGTTCTTCCGGCCCGGCGCCTAAAAACCCCGGCAATGAGGAACCGCCCCTGGCCCTGGAGCCTGATCTGCCCAGCGACGGGCGCGACGAGGTAGGCGAAGCAATGATCCGCGAACTGCCGCAGCGACCCGAACTTTCCGAGCCGCCCAGCCAGCCCGACCCGTCCAACCAGACCCCCTGAAGGATGCCCATGGCCACCAATCCGAATGTCCCGCCGCCGCAACCGGTCGAACCCTTGTCAACACCGCCGGAGCCAGGCGAAGTCCAGACCACGCCCATGCCGATGGTGGCGGGGCTGGGCATGCCTTGGCATGTTGCCCATTAGCTCGGCCATAGGGTCCCAATCCCTGCGGGAAAAAAATGAACAAGCCCTTGTCAGAGCCAGTCGCTCCGTCCGATGCAGCACCGTTGGTCCAGGCGGACGTGCTTGGAGAAGCCACCCCTTTGAAGCCGCCTGTGGCGCCAGCCGAGCAGGCCGGGGAGCGGACTGCGCAAGCCACGAAGGACAGCGATCCCCAGCCCGCACAGGACGAGAACCAGCCCGGTTTCATTGGCGAACGCAACCTGCCGCATCCCTGATGCGCGCTTAATTGACAGGAGTGTTGAATGAAACACTTGGCAGATTTTTCTTCCTCGCGCCTGCTGCCCTGCTTGTGCGGACTGCTGGCAGTGGCCGCTTTGGCGGGCTGCGACCGGCGAAGCGAATCCAATCCGGGCAGCACGCCGGCCGCCGTGGGTTCGGGCAGCACATCCAATGGCCGCACCGATGCCGGCACGCCCAGCAGCGGCGTGGAAGTCCGGACACCTGCCGCGCCTGACATCCGCAGCGGCGGGAGTTCGGGATCGGCAGGGGTGGCGCCGGTGCCCGACACGTCGGGTGCTCCGACAACCGGCAGCACCGGCAGCGGTTCCTCGGACATTCGTCCCGGTCAGGTGGGGGCGGGCGTTGCCCCGGGCACTTCCAGCGGAGCTGCAACCCCGTCGGGCAGCGCGCCTTCAACCGGCGCCCAAACCACCACCAATGGCGGCGTGCCTGGCAGTGCAATGGGGGGTTCGGGTACGACCAGCGGCAACACCAACAGCACGCCGAAAAGCAATACCGGCGGCCTGTAGCTTCAAAAGTTGAGCCAGGCGTGCAGATTGAATTCCTGACTTTTGAGGACTTGTCCTGCCCGATTGGGAATGCGTGTAAGAATTTTCTTAGTTCGGTTGCAAGCACTTCCTACAAGGCAGAAGGGCTGCCGTGCTTAAAGTCAATGCTGTTGCATGGTTTGCTGCCGCTTTTCTTTTTTGATTGCCAACGAGCTTGCCGCCATGCCGAGGATGCCATCATGAAAGATATCAAGCCTGACGCTGACCGCGAAACAAAGCCGTCCAGAAATCGCACGGAGCGACCGGACAACGGCTCCAGGGGCCGGAAGGAACAGGGACCCAATTCGGGGCTCTGGAAAGACAATCCCCACAAGCGGCAAACCCTGACCCGCCATGCCTGGATTTACTGAGCAGCATCGTTTGTTCTGACAGAAATTTCAAACCAGCGGTGCTGGACAGGTTGTCAGCCACTGGGTTCATCGGGGCAGCAGGCAGTTTTGCCAATTCTGGACACCATGCAAAAAAGGGCGCCTCGGGCGCCCTTTTGCTTTGGGGAGAGCGTACTGACCTGTCCTCAACGCTGCTTGCTGCTGGCCTGGCCGCCTTTGCGGCCGGCCTCGCGGGCCTCCTCGGAAGTGAATTCATGGGCATTTCCGCTCTGGTGCGCCGCCTTGCCGCCTTCGCGGGCAATCTCACGCTGCCGTTCGGGGTTCATGGCCGCAAAGCCCCGCTCGGTTTTTCCCGCCTGCTTGCCTGCGCCTTTGCTGTCCTGGTTGCTTTTTGCCATTTCAATTCTCCTTAAGGGTTTGCCTTGAAAACGTGTTTTTCAGCGAGTGCAACTGAATCGAAGTGACTTGCCCCCATGGCTTGTCACATTTGCATTTTGAGACTCGAATTTGTCATTTTCGTCAGTATTAACTCGGCAGAGCTTGTAGGACATCAGGAAGTCAGCGGCCCGGTTTTTTCCATTGCGCCCAAGGCAACTGGCTTTATTGCCGAGCGCCAGACGAAAAATGCCTACATTTCGTCAGGCCGGTGTCTCATGCAGCGCGCGGACGCCCAGCAGATAAATTGTTTTGTGGCTGACAGTCAGCCGCTCCAATCTTTCAAAGGAAAACTGATATGTACGCATTAACATTGAAAACCGGAACTACTGCTGCGCTTGCGCTTGCCGCTGCGCTGGCCTTGGCTGGCTGCAACAAGACGGCAGACAATTCGACCGGCACCACACCGGGGTCCTCCGGGTCTTCTTCCACCAGCCCATCCACCGGCTCCACAGGTTCCACAGGTTCCTCGGGCACCACGGGGTCGGGTGCGGCGGGCAGTGGCAGTTCAACTGATTCGTCAGGTACTTCAGGCTCGGGTTCAATGGGCAGCGGCAGTTCATCGGGCACGTCGGGAACCACCGGAAGCACGGCAATGCCGCCAGCCAGCGGCGCCAGCCGCTAAACCTTCGAAAACTGGAGAAATCTCACTTTCTCAAAAGCCCCATGCGCAACAGGCGCATGGGGCTTTTGAATTTTTGAAGCCGTTCCTTGCGTGTGTCAGCCTTGGGCGACAGGTCGGTTCGGGTCCTTGCACCAGTCGCTCCAGCTGCCGGCATAGAGCGCGGTGCGTCCCAGGCCGGCGATTTCCATGGCGATCAGGTTGGGCAGGGCACTGACGCCGCTGCCGCAATGGTGGACCACGGATTCAGGGTCGCGCTGCCCCAGCAGGGCGGTGAATTCGGCCTTGAGCTGCTCGGCAGGCTTGAATTTTCCGTCAGGCGTCAGGTTCAATGCAAAAGGCCGGTTCAGGGCGCCCGGTATGTGGCCCGCGACCGGGTCGAGCGGCTCGACCTCGCCTTTGAAGCGCGGCGTGGCCCGCGCATCGACCAGCGTCTGGGCAGGGCGTCCGAGCTGGCTGGCAACGGTTTCGGCATCCACCAGCCGCGCGCGCTCGGGGCCGGTCAGGAAGTTGGTCTGAAAATGGGCCGGCTCCTCGCCGCTGTTGAGCGGATAGCCCGCAGCCTGCCAGGCTTGCAGCCCGCCATCGAGCACGGCGACGTTTTCATGGCCGACCCACTTGAGCATCCACCACAGGCGTCCGCAGTAGTTGGCCTGGTTGCGGTCGTACACGACCGCCTGCATTTCGTTGCCCATGCCGACGCTGGACAGCCAGGTGGCAAACTTTTCGCGGTTGGGCAGCGGATGGCGTCCGCCCGAGGCTGGCGCATCGGCACCCGAGGCCGTGAGCACGCCATGCGCGCCGGGAACGCCGTGGCGGGCGGTCAGCGCCGTTTCCAGATCGGCGTAGATGGCGCCGGGAATATGCGACTTCAGGTAGTTCTGCTCGCCGGCGTGCGGCTGCGCCAAATCAAAGCTGCAGTCGAAGATGCGCAGGGGCCGGGCGTTTTTCATCAGTGCCCGCAGCTGCTCGGCCGAGGCCAGGGTGGTGTAGTTCGTCATGGTGGCTCCTTGGGATGGCAGACTCAGTGTTCTTCGGCTGGCGCATCCGGCGCCGCGCGGGCCCGCAGCATGGTGGCGGCGACTGCGCTGAGGATGATGAGCGCCATGCCGGCCCAGCCTATCAGGGGAATATTGTCACCAAAAAGGACCAGGCTGTAGAGCGCCGCAAACACAATTCCCGAATATTGCAGGTTGGCGACCATCAGCGTGCTGCCGTGGTTTTTCGACATCGCGTACGCCTTGGTCATGGCCAGTTGCCCGAGCGACGCCAGGATGCCGATGGGCGGCAGCCACAGCGCCTGCTGCCAGCTCCAGGCCGAGGTGCCGGTCAGCGCCATGCCCAGCGCGCCGGCCACCGCCGTGCCCACGCCAAAGTAAAAAACGGTGCGTATTTCGGGCTCGCCCATGCGCGAAATCGCCATGACCTGCATGTAGGCAAAGGCCGCGCCCAGCCCCGACAGCAGCCCGACCAGGCCGGCAAAGCTCTGGTTCTGGTCCATGGCCGGGCGCAGCAGCATGACCACGCCGGCAAAGCTGGCCAGGATCGCCAGCACCAGCGGGCCCTGGGGCGGACCTTTTTTGCCCGGCTTGCCCAGCATCAGCGCGCCGCCGACCAGAAACGCGGCAATCCAGACACTGCTCATGTAGTTCAGCGTCATGGCGGTGGCCAGCGGCAAATGGGCAATCGCGTAGAACCAGGCCGACAGCGACATCACGCCGATCACGCTGCGCCAGGCATGCATGGCCGGAAAGGCCGTGCGCAGGGTGGTGCCGTGCACCCGCGCATACACCGACATGAACGCAATGCTGACCACGCCCCGGTAGAACACCAGCTCGGCGCTGTTGAAATGCTCGGCGGCAAACTTGACGCACACGCCCATCGATGCAATCAGGAAGGAGGAAAGGAGCATCCAGACGGCTTGCATGGTTTTTGTAATTTATTTTTATGAAAGAAAAACTGCGCTTGCGCAAGCGCAGCGGGCGCAACCAGCTATTGATTAAATAGCAAAAAGCAGCGGCGGGCCACGGCCCTCAGATCATCTGGGTGGTCTTGCTGGCGCCCATCTCGCGGCGGTACCACTCATGGAAGTGCTGCATGCCGTCTTCCATCGGGCTCTGGTAGGGGCCGAATTCATTGTCGCCGCGCTGCATCAGCGCCTTGCGGCCGGCGTCCATGCGCAGCCCGAGCTCGTCGTCCTCGACGCAGGTTTCCATGTACGCGGCCTGCTGCGCTTCGATGAACTCGCGCTCGAAGGCGCAGACTTCCTCCGGGTAGAAGAACTCCACCACGTTCAGGGTCTTGTCCGGCCCCTGCGGATGCAGCGTGCTGACCACCAGCGTGTGCGGATACCACTCGACCATGATGTTCGGATAGCAGGTGAGCCAGATCGCGCCGTACTTGGGCGGCTGCCCCTGCTGGTACTGCAGCACCACGTCATGCCATTTCTTGTACACATCGGTGCCGGGCTTGCCAAGCTTGTCGGACACGCCCACGGTCTGCACCGAATAGCTCGGCGCCAGTTCCCAGCTCAGGTCGTCGGTGGTGACGAAGCCGCCCAGTCCGGGATGGAAGGGGCCGACGTGGTAGTCCTCCAGGTAGACCTCGATGAAGGTCTTCCAGTTGTAGTTGCATTCGTGCAGATGCACCTTGTCGAGCTGGTAGCCGGAAAAATCCAGGTCGGCCATGTGGCCCAGCGCCGCCATGTCGGCGGCCACATCGCGGCCGGTGTCCTCGAACACCAGGCCGTTCCAGGTGGTCGTCTTGTAGCGGTTCAGGTTCAGGCAGGGATCGACCTCGAAGTGCGGCGCGCCGATCAGCTCGCCCGAGGTGTTGTAGGTCCAGCGGTGCAGCGGGCAGACGATGTTGCTGCCGGTGTTGCCCCGGCCCTGCAGCATGGTGGACTGCCGGTGCCGGCAGACGTTGGAAATCAGCTCGATGCCCGAGCTGTTCCTCACCAGCGCGCGGCCGTCGCCCTCCTGCGGCAGGGTGTAGTAGTCGCCCAGGTTGGGCACGGCCAGTTCGTGGCCCAGGTAGCGCGGTCCGCGCGCGAACAGCTTTTGCTGTTCGCGCTGGTACAGCCCGGCGTCGAAATAGCTGGAAATGGGAAGCTGGCTGGTGGCTTGCAGCAGCCGGAGGCTTTTATCGGGCATCGGTTTCTTTCAACAGGCCGCCGAGGCCGGGCGGGGCAACGGTGCAAAAGCCAGGTGAACAAGCAGGCTGGAGGCAGCCTGCGGACAAAAATAAGGCGAACTCCCAATCAGTATGGCGAGTTCCGGTATCGAGAATGGTTATCAAGTGTACCCGCGCGGAATTCCTACAAGAGCCCGTCTGCAGCCAGCGGGATAATGCGTCACTGCCCGGCTTTGCGGGCGGGCGCCGCCAGAATCACTGCAAGCCTTTAAAATCAGCCCCACAATCCTATTCACATGGCCAAAAGCTCCGTTTCTTCCACTGCACCACCGGTTTCGCCAGACTCCACCGCCAGCGTCACGCCGCTGCCTGCCAGCTATGAAGCGGCACTGCAGGAGCTTGAAGGACTGGTGGCCCGGCTGGAGTCCGGCCAGCTGCCGCTGGACCAATTGCTCACGGGCTACCAGCGCGGCGCGCAACTGCTCAAGTTTTGCCGTGACCGGCTCGAAGCGGTCGAAATCCAGATCAAGGTGCTCGAAGGCACCGAACTCAAGCCCTGGAACCAGGCGTAAACCCTGTTCCGGTTCAATGCGCCAGCCCCTGCTTCGCCCTTGCCCGCAGCCCTGCGCAAGGGTGGGGCTGGCTTGAACCGAAAACATCCCCATGTACCCTGTTATCAACGGCGTCAACGCCCCAGCGCAAAAGACCATTGAATTGAACGCACCTGAACCTATTTCCCTGTTCGACCTGGGCGCCTGGAGCGCCGGGCAACTTGCCGCCATCGAGCAAGCCTTGTCCCGCTGGGTTGCCAGCCCGGCCGATTCGCCGGCGCCGGCCGGGCTTGGCGATGCCATGCGCTATGCCGTTCTCGACGGCGGCAAGCGGCTGCGTCCGCTGCTGGTCATGGCCGCCTGCGACGCGGCCAGCGGCAATGCCGCAGCGGCCTTGCGCCCGGCCTGCGCGGTCGAGCTGATCCATGCCTATTCGCTGGTGCACGACGACATGCCGTGCATGGACAACGACGTGCTGCGCCGCGGCAAGCCGACGGTGCATGTGCAGTTCGGCGAGGCACAGGCGCTCCTGGCCGGCGATGCCCTGCAGGCGCTGGCGTTTGAACTGCTGACACCCGACGATGCGTCAATCGATGCCGGCACGCAGGCGCGCCTGTGCCGCCTGCTGGCCCAGGCGGCGGGCTACCAGGGCATGGCGGGCGGCCAGGCCATTGACCTGGCCAGCGTGGGCCTGCCGCTGACCTCGGCGCAACTGCACGAGATGCACCGCCTCAAAACCGGCGCCCTGCTGCAAGCCAGCGTGATGATGGGCGCGGCCTGCGGCAGCGCCTCAACGGCGGCCCTGGCGGCCTTGCGCGGCTATGGCGCGGCTGTCGGCCTGGCCTTCCAGGTCGTCGACGACATCCTGGACGTGACGGCCGACGCGGCCACGCTGGGCAAGACCGCCGGCAAGGACGCCGCGCAGGACAAGCCGACCTTCGTCTCGCTGATGGGGCTGGAGGCTTCCCGGGCTTATGCGCAGGAATTGCTGGCGAAAGCCCTGGACAGCCTTCAGGCCAGCGAGCTTGACAATACCCATGCCTTGCGGGCACTGGCCGACATGCTGATCAATCGTCAGCACTAGCCCCGGCCCGGCCATAACGGAAATACACCACGATGTACTCATTGCTTGAAACCATCAACAGCCCGGCCGACCTGCGCAGGCTGCCGCGCGCGCAGCTCAAGACGCTGGCCGACGAGCTGCGCGCCTATGTGCTCGACAGCGTGTCCCAGACCGGCGGCCACCTGAGTTCCAACCTGGGCACGGTCGAGCTGACCGTGGCGCTGCACTATGTCTTCAACACGCCCGACGACCGGCTGGTCTGGGATGTGGGCCACCAGACCTATCCGCACAAGATACTGACCGGCCGGCGCGAACGCATGGCCAGCCTGCGCCAGTTCGGCGGCCTGTCGGGCTTTCCGCGCCGCGACGAGAGCGAGTACGACACCTTCGGCACCGCGCATTCCTCCACCTCGATCTCGGCGGCGCTGGGCATGGCGCTGGCCTCGCAGTTCAAGGGCGAAGACCGCAATGCCGTGGCCATCATCGGCGACGGCTCGATGAGCGCCGGCATGGCGTTCGAGGCGCTGAACAATGCCGGCGTGCATGACGACAGCCGCCTGCTGGTGGTGCTCAACGACAACGACATGAGCATCAGCCCGCCCGTCGGCGCCCTGAATCGCCACCTGGCGCAGCTGATGAGCGGGCGCTTCTATGCCTCGGCCCGGCAGGTCGGCAAGCAGGTGCTGCGCGTGGCGCCGCCGCTGCTCGAACTGGCCCGGCGGCTCGAATCGCATGCCAAGGGCATGGTCGTGCCGGCCACGCTGTTCGAGAACTTCGGCTTCAACTACATCGGCCCGATCGACGGCCATGACCTGGAGTCGCTCATTCCCACGATGGAAAACATCCGCCATCTGCTGGCCAGCGGCGCCGGGCCGCAGTTCCTGCATGTCGTGACCAAGAAGGGCCAAGGCTACAAGCTCGCCGAAGCCGACCCGATTGCCTACCACGGCCCCGGCAAGTTCGACCCGTCCATGGGCCTGCAGAAATCCACAACGCCCGCCAAGCAGACCTTCACCCAGGTGTTCGGCCGCTGGCTGTGCGACATGGCCGAGCACGACCCGCGCCTGGTCGGCATCACGCCGGCCATGCGCGAAGGCTCGGGCATGGTCGAATTCCACCGGCGCTTTCCCAAGCGCTACCATGATGTCGGCATTGCCGAGCAGCATGCGGTGACCTTTGCCGCCGGCATGGCCTGCGAGGGCCTCAAGCCCGTGGTGGCGATCTACTCGACCTTTCTGCAGCGCGCCTACGACCAGCTGATCCATGACGTGGCGCTGCAAAACCTGCCGGTGGTTTTTGCCCTGGACCGCGCCGGACTGGTCGGTGCCGATGGCGCCACCCATGCCGGCGCCTACGACATTCCGTTCCTGCGCTGCATTCCCAACATGAGCCTGGCCTGTCCGGCCGACGAGAACGAATGCCGCAAGCTGCTGACGACCGCCTTCGAGCAGAATTCGCCGGTTGCCGTGCGCTATCCGCGCGGCGCCGGCGCCGGTGTCGAACCCGAGGCGGGACTGAAGTCGCTGCCGTTCGGCAAGGGCGAAATCCGCCGCGAAGGCCAGGGCATTGCCATCCTTGCCTTCGGAACGCTGCTTTATCCGGCGCTCCAGGCGGCCGAACGACTCGGTGCGACGGTGGTCAACATGCGCTGGGCCAAGCCGCTCGATACCGGGCTGCTGCTGAAGATCGCCGCCAGCCACGAAGCCCTGGTCACGGTGGAAGAGGGCGCCATCATGGG
>JAQGMN010000027.1 GCA_028292345.1 Polaromonas sp.
ACAGGTCCTGGTTGCCGGCGGCGATCTGGCTGGAGGCCGTGGCAATGGTGTCGGTGCCCTGGCGGACATTGCCCACGATGCCCACCAGGCTGGCGTTCATGTCCTTGAGCGCCTGCAGCAGCTGGCCGGTCTCGTCCCGGCTGTTGACTTCGATGCGGCTGGTCAGGTCGCCGGCGGCCACCGTTTGGGCGACCTGCAGCGCCTGATGAATCGGCCGCGTGATCGAGCGCGTGGTCCACCATGCAAAGGCGCTGCCCGTCAGCAGGGCCAGCAGGCCCAGGCCGATCATCAGGAGGCGCGTCGAGGCAATGCGCTGCTCGACATCGGCACCGCTGTCTTCCACCATTTTTTTCTGCAGCTCGACAATGTTGCGGATGGTGTCCTGCATCGAGTCCAGCGTGGGCAGTGTTTCGTCGATCAGCAGCTTCTGGGCCCCGGGCCTGTCATTTTCCGCCACCGACTTGCCGACCTTGCCGAAGGACTGCACATAGCTGGCGCGCTTGATCTTGAATTCGGCCAGCAGGGACTTTCCCTTGTCGGTCTGCATCAGCCTTTCAAGCACCTGCACATCGTCGCCGATGCTTTTTTTGTTGTTTTCAATGTGCTGAAGGATGGTGCCGGTGTGGGCAGCATCCCGCGCAAGGAACAGTTCCATGGTACGGCGCGCATTGGCGCGGACCATGGCGTTGATGTTGTGCGCGGCATTGGCTTTCACCAAATCCACATTCACCGTTACACGGCTGCTCTCGCCAAGGCTGCTCAGGCTGGCCAGCACCACCAGGACCAGCGCGACCACCATGGCCAGCACCAGTGCGAAGCCTGCGCCCAGGCGGGTGCCGATTTTCATATTTGCGATATTCATTGCTTGCTCTTTCGTTCAGGGGATGTGGCTACCCTTTGTCTATCGGTCCGCCGCGGAAAAAATTGAACGGCAAACCTTGACCTGCATCAAACCATTCACAATCCGGCAGCGCCGGGGCGGGCGGCCGGCGAAGGTGTTGATGAAATAAATTTCCACGCCGGAAAATTTATTCACTCGCCAGCAGCGGCCAAACCGCTAGCATCAAGCGCTTCAGGAGACAAGACCAATGACCGTGATCACCACCATCGAAGACCTGCGCGTCATGGCGCAAAAACGCGTGCCGCGCATGTTCTACGACTATGCCGATTCAGGCTCGTGGACCGAAGGCACCTACCGCGCCAACGAGACCGATTTCCAGAAGATCAAGCTGCGCCAGCGCGTCGCGGTGAACATGGAAAACCGCAGCACGGCCACCCGAATGGTCGGCATCGACGTGAAGATGCCGGTGGCCATCGCGCCCGTCGGCCTGACCGGCATGCAGCATGCCGACGGCGAGATCAAGGCGGCCCGGGCGGCGGAAAAGTTCGGCATTCCCTTCATCCTCTCGACCATGAGCATCTGCTCGATCGAGGACATTGCCGCGAACACGCAGCGCCCTTTCTGGTTCCAGCTCTACATGATGCGCGACCGCCAGGCCATGGCCAACATGATCGAGCGCACCCGCAAGGCCGGCTGCAATGCGCTGGTGCTGACGCTGGACCTGCAGGTCATCGGCCAGCGCCACAAGGACCTGAAGAACGGCCTGACCGCGCCGCCCCGGCCGACGCTGGCCAACATCATCAACCTGATTACCAAGCCGCGCTGGTGCCTGGGCATGGCCGGCACGCGCCGCCGCACCTTCGGCAACCTGGTCGGCCATGTCAAGGGCGTGAGCGACATGAATTCGCTGTCGGCCTGGACCAACGAGCAGTTCGACCCGCGCCTGTCCTGGGCCGATGTCGCCTGGGTGAAGGAGCAATGGGGCGGCAAGCTGATCCTCAAGGGCATCCAGGATGTGGAGGACGCCCGGCTGGCGGTGCAAAGCGGCGCCGACGCCATCGTGGTGAGCAACCACGGCGGGCGCCAGCTTGACGGCGCGCCGTCGAGCATCTCGGCGCTGCCGGAAATCGTCGAGGCCGTGGGCTCGAACATCGAAGTGTGGATGGACGGCGGCATCCGCTCCGGCCAGGATGTGCTCAAGGCCTGGGCGCTGGGCGCGCGCGGCACCTTGATTGGCCGGGCCATGGTCTACGGCCTGGGCGCCATGGGCGAGGCCGGCGTGACCAAGGCGCTGCAGATCATCCACAAGGAGCTCGACATCACCATGGCGTTTTGCGGCCGCACCGACATCAACACCGTGGACAAGAGCATCCTGCTGCCGGGCAGCTTCGATTTCAGGAACGCCTGAGCGCGCAGCCCAAAGGCCACGGCCCGGCGCCCCAGCCGTCAGCGCTTGAGGAAGTCGAGCAGGTCGCGCGTCACGCGCTCCTTCTCGGTGACCAGCAGGCCGTGCGCGGCGCCTTCGTATTCCAGCAGCGTTGAACCGGCAATGCCTTTGGCGGCGGCCCGGCCGGCGGCGTCGATGGGCACGGTCTTGTCGCCGGTGCCGTGGATGATCAGCGTCGGCACCTTGAACGCGGCCAGATCGGGGCGAAAGTCGGTGGTGGCAAAGGACGCCGCGCAGGCCAGCGTGGCCTTCAGGCTGGCCTGCATCGCCACCTGGCGCGACCAGTCGATGACTTCGTCGCTGACCGGGCTGGAAAGCATGCCGACGCCGTAGAAATCCTCGAAGAACTTGCCGAAGAACTCGGCGCGGTCTTCCTTCATGCCCTTGGTCATCTTGTCGAACACCGCCTTGGCCGTGCCCTTGGGGTTGTCGTCGGTCTTGAGCATGAAGGGCACGACCGACGACACCAGCACCGCCTTGGTCACCAGCCCGACGCCATGGCGGGACAGGTAGCGCGCCACCTCGCCGCCGCCCATGGAAAAGCCCGCCAGCACCGCGCCCTGCGCGCCGGTCTGCTCGATCACGGCGGCCAGGTCGTCGGCCAGCGTGTCGTAGTCGTAGCCGCTCCAGGGCTGCGAGGACCGGCCGAAACCCCGGCGGTCGTAGGCGATGGCGCGGTAGCCGGCGTCTGCAATGGCCATGGCCTGGTCGTCCCAGCTGTCGGCGGACAGCGGCCAGCCGTGCAGCAGAATGACCGGCTGGCCGCTGCCCCAGTCCTTGACGTACAGCTCGGTCTTGTCGGCGGTGGTGACAGTATTCATGTGGCGTGTTCCTTGCAATGGTTGAACGGTCCATTCTTCAGGCGGGCCGCTGCCGGCGGTATCGGTGAAAGCGGCCCTCTTCTGTAATCCCCCGCCGTGCTGGGGCAAGCCGGCGTTCAGCGCTGGCCGAAGGGCCGGGCGGGCACCGTCCTGAGGTAGGCGTACACCGCTTTTGCATCGACATCGTCGAGTACGCGCAGCGACTCGAACGGCATCACCGTGACGGCCGTGCCGTCGGGCCGCTTGCCGCTGCGCAGCATGGCGACGAACGCATCGGCATTGGGGTAGCGCGCCAGCGCGCCGCCCTCGCCGGGCGTCAGGTTGGCGGCCGGCGCCCAGTCGGGCGGCGCGCCCGGAATCTTGCCGCCGGACAGGCCGGGGCCGTGGCAGCCGATGCACATGTTGGCGACATAGGCGCCGTGCCCGGCATTCACGCCGGCGGGAACCGGCCGGGGCGGCGGCAGCGAATGGTCGATTTTCTGGGCCGCGTCTTCAATCGCGCCATAGCCATACATCACCTTCACGGGCAAGGGCAACTCCACCACCGCGGCGCTGCCGCTGACGGGTGGCAGGCTGCGGACATAAGCCACCAGGGCGCCGAGATCGTCCTGCGTGAACTGGTTGTAGTCTTCGCTGGGCATGATGAACACCGGCCGGCCATCGGGCTTGACGCCATGGCGCACGGTGCGCTCCCAGTCCTCGGGTGTGTAGCGCGCCACCACGCTGCCGGGGCCCGGCGAGATGTTGGGTCCTTTCAGGCGCAGCCCCTTGCCGTCGTTGATGAACTCGCGCCCGGCGCCGTTGGCGCCATGGCAGTCAGCGCAGCCGCGTGAATCGAACAGGTATTTGCCGCGCGCCAGGGTTTGCGCATCGGGCGCAGCCACCCGGGTTGCCCAGATCACCGGCTCAAGCTCGACCTTGACCTGGCGGTGGCTCTTGCGCTCGGCCAGCTGCGTGCCCACCACGGCGGCGGCCGCTGCCGCCACCACCAGCGCGCCCAGCGCGCCCAATGACCACTTGACCCATCGTTTCATGATGCATCTCCCCTACGCCGGTCCCTCGCCACACCCGCCGGCAGACGGGCTGCCGGAGGACAGGCGCAACATTCTGGACCCGGGGCGCCGGGATGTCAGCAGCGGTTTACAAATCGACACCACTGTTGGCAAGCGCCACAGCGGGCCGCCGCCATCGGCGGCATTCGCTTCAATCGAGCGACAGGTGGCGCTCGCGGATCAGCTTGTGCCAGAACGCCGTTTCACGCGCGATGAAGCTGGCCAGCTGCGGTCCGCCGGACGGATTGACTTCCAGGCCGAACTCCTCCAGCCGGGTCTTGACCTCGGGCACCACGATGGCTTTTTGCATCTCGGCCGACAGCAGCTCCGCGATGTCGGGCGGCGTGCCTTTGGGCACGAACAGGCCCTGCCAGGCAACCGCCTCGAAATTCGGCACGCCGGACTCTGCCAGCGTCGGCACATTGGGCAAGGCGGCAATGCGCCGGGGCGACAGCACCGCCAGGGCGCGCACCTTGCCGGCGCGGATCTGCGCCAGGCCGCCGGCGGTATCGACCACCATCATCGGCAGCTGGCCGGCCATCACGTCCTGGATCGCCATCGCCGTGCCCCGGTACGGCACATGCACGATGAAGCTGCCGGTGCGTTCCTTGATCAGCTCCATCGCCAGGTGGTGCGGGCTGCCGGCGCCGGGCGAGGCATAGCTGTACAGGCCGGGCGACTTCTTCACGGCGGCCAGCCACTGGCGCGCGCTGGTGAACGGGCTGTCCGGATTGACAACCAAGATCAGCGGAAAGCCGGCCATGTAGCCCAGCGGCGTGAAGTCGTCGGGGCTGTAGGGCAGTTTCCTGTACAGCGCGGGATTGAGCACCATGGCGCCGTTGTCGCCCGTCACCATCGTGTAGCCGTCGGCCGGCGCCTTGGACGCCGCGTCGGTGCCGATGATGCCGGCCGCGCCGGGGCGGTTGTCGATGACGATGGACTGGCCGAGCTGCTTGCCCATCTGCGCCGACAGGTGGCGCGCCAGGAAGTCCTGCCCCCCGCCGGCCGGATAGGCCACGATCCAGCGGATCGGCTTGGCCGGCCAGGCCTTTTGCGCCAGCGCCTGCGGACTGGCCAGGGCCAGCGCGGCGGCGGCGCCCAGCGCGGTGTGGAGCATGGAACGGCGGGACAGGGCAACAGGAACGGTCACGAAAACACCTCTTGGGAAGTTCAACAACGGGGGGCTGCGCCGGCCGGGCAACCAGGCGCCGGGCCAAAGTGCAATTGGCGTGCCGTTATTGTGCCCCCAGCCCCGATGGAACTGCCCGGAGCGCCGGCAGGTGGTTTTCAACCCGGTTGATGCACCAGATCAGACCCTGGCGCATACGGACCGGGCGCAAGCAGCTATGGAATCAATAGCAAAGGTTGCGGTGCACCGGCACCACGGCTCGCATCAGGCATCGACATTCACCATCCACGGCACGCCGAACCTGTCGCGCAGCATGCCGAATGAAGAGGTCCAGAAGGTTCTTGCCAGCGGCATGCCGACGGTTCCACCCTCGCCCAGCGCGTCAAACACGCGCCTGGCCTGGGCATCGTCGGGCACGTTGATCGTGAGCGTGATGCCCTTGAACTCGGTTTTTTCCGGCCCCATGCCATCGTCGGCCATCAGCGTGGTCTCGCCAATCCTGAAGACCGCATGCATGATTTTTTCTTCCCAACCCGGTGGCGCCTTCATGGCCGGGTCGGGGCTTTCCTTCCAGCGCATGGCCACGCCCACTTCGGCGCCAAGCGCCTGTTGGTAAAACGCCAGCGCTTCCTCGCAGCGCCCGGCCAGGTTCAAATAAGCTTCAACCTTCATGATGATCTCCCGGGTGCGCGCCAGCGTCCATCGGGCTGGCCGGCGGTCACTGCCTGTCCAGCAGCGGCTCGAAGCCGCCAAAGAACATCCGCTTGCCGTCAAACGGCATGTCCTTGAACTGCTGCATGCGCGGGTCCGTCATGACCTTGGCATTGCCTTCGTCGCGCGCGGCCTTCGAAGGCCATTCGATCCACGAGAACACGACGTTCTCGTCGCCCTCGGCTTTCACGGCCAGCTTGAAGCCGGTGACCTTGCCGTCGGGCAGATCGTCGCCCCAGCATTCCACGACGCGCGTCGCGCCGAACTCCATGAAAAGCTCCGCGCCCTTGGCAGCCATCGCGCAATAGGCTTCCTTCTTTCCCGCAGGCACGGGAACCACAAATCCGTCGATATAAGACATGACTTCTTCTCCATTAAAAGCTGGGTTCGGGTTGGTCCCGGCACCGCAACAATCTTTCAGGACAGTCGCATGCCGTGACGCCGCAACAGTCTGCCATGAAAGGCAAAGCTCGAACAGCGGCACAATCCCGAGTGTGAACCCCGAGCCAGCCCCATCCGCCCTGCCCCGGCGCATTGCCCACCTCGACATGGATGCTTTTTTTGCATCGGTCGAGCTGCTGCGCTATCCGCAGCTCAAGGGCCTGCCGGTGGTGATCGGCGGCGGGCGGCGCAGCGTCGATGAGGCGCTGATGGCCAGCCACGGCGAACGGGCGCTGCGCTTCATCCCGGTGGCCGAATTCCCGCTGCTGAAGGACTACG
>JAQGMN010000032.1 GCA_028292345.1 Polaromonas sp.
GTTACAAATACCTGAACGGCGGCCCTGGCGCGCCGGCCTTCGTCTGGGCGCATGCGAAGCATGCCAGCCGCTTCTGGCAGCCGTTGGCCGGCTGGTGGGGCCATGCCGCGCCGTTCGAGTTCACGCCAGACTACCGCCCTGCGCCCGGCACTGCCCGCTTCCTGTGCGGCACGCAGCCGATCCTGAGCCTGACGGCGCTCGAATGCGGGCTGGACACCGTGCTGGCGGCCGAACCGCTGGGCGGCATGGCGGCCCTGCGCGCCAAGTCGCTGGCATTGACCGACTTGTTCATCGAATTGGTCGAAGCGCGCTGCGCAGGCCACGGCATCGGGCTGGCGACACCTCGCGAGCATGCACAGCGTGGCTCTCAGGTCTGCCTGACCCGCATCGAAGGCGCCTACGCCATCGTGCAGGCGCTGATTGCCCGGGGCGTGATGGGCGACTTCCGCGCCGGCGACGGCGGCAGGCACCTGGACATCCTGCGCTTTGGCTTGACGCCGCTGTACATCGGCTTTGAAGACGTGTGGCAGGCGGTCGAGCATTTGCGGCAGGTGCTGGACACCGGCGAATGGAAAGAGGCCCGGTTCAACCAGAAGCAGGCGGTGACCTGAAGTGAAGGACCCCCACGCTTGTCGCTTCGCGTACTGCGCTGCCCCCCGTGGGGGCCGCTGCGCCTGCGGTCTGGCAAAGCCAGTCCCGCGGCCCCTGCTTGAACACAAACCTTCCCGCATTTATTGAATGCAAGCTGGGTGAGACCCAACGACCATAAAGGCTTGACCGTGAACAGAACAAGACCCGCCGACATCGTGAAGGATGAAAAAGCCCAGCTCGACTTCAGCCAGTCCATGAGCTATGGCGACTACCTGCACCTGGATGCCATCCTGGGCGCGCAGCAGCCGCTCTCGCCCGCGCATGACGAGATGCTGTTCATCGTCCAGCACCAGACCAGCGAGCTGTGGATGAAGCTGATGCTGCACGAGCTGCGCGCGGCCATGGCCAACGTGGCGCAGGACGAACTGGGCAGCGCTTTCAAGAAGCTGGCGCGCGTCAGCCGCATCATGGAGCAGCTGGTCCATGCCTGGGATGTGCTGGCCACCATGACGCCGCCCGAGTACAGCGCCATCCGGCCCTACCTGGCCAGCTCCAGCGGTTTCCAGAGCGCGCAGTACCGCTGCATCGAGTTCGCGCTGGGCAACAAGAACGCCGCCATGCTCAAGCCCCATGCGCACCGGCCTGACTTGCTGGCGCAGGTACAGGCCGCGTTTCAAGCGCCTTCGCTGTACGACGAGGCGCTGCGCCTGCTGGCCCGGCGCGGCCTGCCGGTCCCCGCCAGCCATGTCGAGCGCGACTGGACGCAGGGCTATGTCGAAAACGATGCGGTCGAAAGCGCCTGGCTGACGGTGTACCGCGACCCGAAGCAGTACTGGGACCTGTACCAGCTCGGCGAGGAACTGACCGACCTGGAAGACGCCTTCCGGCTCTGGCGCTTTCGCCATGTCACCACGGTCGAGCGCGTCATCGGCTTCAAGCGCGGCACCGGCGGCACCGGTGGCGTCAGCTATTTGCGCAGGATGCTCGACGTGGTGCTGTTTCCGGAAATCTGGAAGCTGCGCACGGACCTGTAGGCGTTTTTAAAGCAAAAATCAGTTTTTGCGCACTACCCATATGCGCAAGCAGCTATTGATTCAATAGCAGATCACAAGCTGCGGGGCAAGGCGCCATACAGCCAGGGCATGTCAAGCAGCTTTTCCCCCAGCAGCTTCATCGACGCATCGCGCGCCCAGCGCAGCGGGCCCTGGGCATGGAAGATCTGGCCATTGCGGATCGACCTTGCCTGCACCCGGGCATTGCGCTGCCAGCGGCCCAAGGCATAGCGCTGCAGCATCGCCGGGACGTCGAAGGCCGGGTCCAGCGCCTGCGCCAGCGAGCCACCCAGTTCGGCAGCATCCTCGATGGCCATGCCGGCGCCCTGCGCCAGATAGGGCCGCATCGGATGCGCCGCGTCGCCCAGCAGGGCCACGCGTCCCTGGGCCTGCTGGTGCGCGCCGGCCATGGGCGGGCGGTCGCACAGCGGCCACAGCCGCCAGCTGGGGCCGCCCTTGCCGGCGCCATCGGTCACCGCCTGGATCAGGTCGCGCAGCAGCCGGGCCGTGCCGCCCATGGCCGCCTGCAGCTCTGCGCCGTTGGCATGGTGGTCCCAGCTTTGCAGGTCGTGCGCCACACGGCCCTGGACGATGGCCACCACGTTCAGCCACTCGCCGCCGCGCACCGGGTAATGCACCACATGCAGCCGGGGCCCCAGCCAGGCGGTGACCTGCTGGCTGCGCAGCCGCTCGGGCAGGCTGGTTTGCGGCAGCATGGCGCGGTAGGCCAGGTGGCCGGTGACGCGCGGCGCGGCATCGTTCAGCATCTGCCTGCGCACGCGGCTCCAGAGCCCGTCGGCGCCGATCAGCGCATCGCCCTCGACCTGAAGCCTGTCAGGAAGGGCATCGGGCGCATTGGCCGCATGGGTTTGCAGGGTGACTTCGCGTCCGCTGTCGGCATAGCCCGCCACGGCGGTGTTCAGCTTGAGCCAGACGCCGTCCCGCGCCTGCACCGCCTGCAGCAGCAGCGCATGCAGGTCGGCGCGGTGAAGGGTGAGGTAAGGCGCGCCGTAATGCGCCAGCGCGCGCCGGCCCAGCGGCAGCGCGCCCAGCTCGCTGCCCGACAGCGCATCGCGCACCACCAGGCGGTCGGGAAAGGCCGCGACCTGTTTCAAGGCGTCCTGCAGACCCCAGCCCTGCAGCAGCCTGACCACGTTCGGCCCGAGCTGCACGCCCGCGCCGACTTCGCTGAAAGCCGGCGCGCGCTCATACAGCCGCACCCCCCAGCCTGCCCGCGATGCCGCCAGCGCCGCCGCCAGCCCGCCGATGCCGCCACCGGCAATCAGGGCCTGGCGCGTCATGCGCGGCATGCGGAATAAAAGGCATGGGCGGCAGGTCGGGCGCAGCCGGCGGACGGGGCATCAGCCAGGGCCCTCATGCCGCGAGCAACTGGCGCAGCACATACGGCAGGATGCCGCCGTTGCGGTAGTAGTCCACCTCGATGGGCGTGTCGACCCGCAGGATCACGCGCACCTCCTGCACCGTCCCATCGGTGCGCTTGATGCGCAGCCGGGCTTCGCTTTGCGGCTTGAGTTCGGGATGCGCGATCACATCGACCACCTCGGAGCCATCAAGCCCGAAGGTCTGCCACGATTCGCCGGGCATGAACTGCAGCGGCAGCACGCCCATGCCGACCAGGTTGCTGCGGTGGATGCGCTCGAAGCTGCGCGCCACCACCGCCTTGATGCCCAGCAGCTGCGTGCCTTTGGCGGCCCAGTCGCGCGACGAACCGGTGCCGTATTCCTCGCCGGCGAAGATCACCGTTGGCGTGCCTTGGGCCTGGTATTTCATGGCGGCGTCGTAGATGAACATTTTCTCGCCGCCGGGCTGGAACAGCGTCAGGCCGCCCTCCTCGCGCGAGCCGCTGGCGTCGGGCGGGATCATCAGGTTCTTGATGCGCACATTGGCAAAGGTGCCGCGCATCATCACGTCGTGGTTGCCGCGCCGCGAGCCGTAGCTGTTGAAGTCGGCCTTCTGCACGCCGTTGGCCTGCAGCCACAGGCCGGCGGGCGAGCTGGCCTTGATCGAGCCGGCCGGCGAAATGTGGTCGGTGGTGATCGAGTCGCCGAACAGCGCCATGATGCGCGCGCCCTGCACCGAATTTTCACTGTTTTGGCTATTGGCGCCCGTCCCGCCTGCACCAGGCGCTTCTATTTCCATAGCAAAGCCATCGAAGAACGGCGGCTCGGCAATGTAGGTGCTGGCGGGCCAGTTGTAGGTGTTCCCGCTCACCCCATGCACCTGTTCCCACAACTCGCCCGGCTCGGTCTTGACCTTGGCATAGTTGGCGCGGAAGGCTTCGCCGCGCATGGCGTACTTCATCAGCGCATGGATTTCATCGCTGCTCGGCCAGATGTCGCGCAGGTACACGTCCTGCCCGTCCTTGCCCTTGCCGATGGGCTCGCTGGTCAGGTCGCGCATCACCGTGCCCGCCAGCGCATAGGCGACCACCAGCGGCGGGCTGGCCAGGAAATTGGCCTTGAGGTTGGGATGGATGCGCGCCTCGAAATTGCGGTTGCCCGACAGCACGGCGGCGCAGACCAGGTCGCTCTGGTTGATGGCGTCGTTCAGCTCGGCCGTCAGGTCGCCGGCATTGCCGATGCAGGTGGTGCAGCCGTAGCCGACCAGGCTGAAGCCGAGCTGCTCCAGGTAGGGCATGAGGCCGGACTCGGTCAAATACTCGGTGACGATGCGCGAGCCCGGCGCCAGCGAGGTCTTGATGTGCGGCTGCACGCTGAGGCCGGCCTCGACCGCCTTTTTGGCCAGCAGGCCGGCGCCCAGCAGCACGCTGGGGTTGGAGGTGTTGGTGCAGCTGGTGATGGCGGCAATCAACACATCGCCGTTGCCCACGGTCACGCCGTCCTCGGCCGCATGGGCAGCCGGGGTGCTGGAAGTCGCCTCTTGGCCGCCCTGCTCGCGCGCCAGCGCCAGCGTGGGGCGGTTGGCCTCCATTTCCATGACAAATCGCGCAGCGCCGGCCGGCGTGGGCGGCGCCGAGGGCGCGGCATCAGGCCGGCCCTCGTCGGAATGGCGCAGCAAATGGCGGGTGTGCAGCATGCCCGCCGGCTGGTTGAAGCCGTTTTCCGAATTCGGCTTGCTGAACAGCGATGCGAACTGGCCCGCCACGTCGCCCAGCTCGATCCGGTCCTGCGGCCGCTTCGGGCCGGCCAGGCTGGGCCGCACATCGTCCAGGTTCAGCCTGACGACCTGCGAATAGTCGATCTCGCCGGCCACGGCCACGCCGAACAGCTCCTGCGCGCGGAAGTAGGCCTCGAAGGCTTCGATTTCCTCGTCGGTGCGGCCGGTGCCCCGGAAATAGTCGATGGTTTTTTCATCGACCGGGAAAAATCCCATGGTGGCGCCATATTCGGGCGCCATGTTGCCGATGGTGGCGCGGTCCGGCACGGCCAGGCTGCGCGTGCCCTCGCCAAAAAACTCGACGAACTTGCCGACGACCTTTTCGCGGCGCAGGGTTTCGGTCACGCGCAGCACCAGGTCGGTGGCGGTGACGCCTTCGCGCAAGGAGCCGGTCAGCTCCATGCCGACCACGTCGGGCGTGAGCATGTACACCGGCTGGCCGAGCATGGCGGCTTCGGCCTCGATGCCGCCCACGCCCCAGCCGACCACGCCGATGCCGTTGATCATGGTGGTGTGGCTGTCGGTGCCCACCAGCGTGTCGGGGTAGTACACACCGCCCTCGTTCCTGTGGACGCCGCGCGCCAGGTATTCGAGGTTGACCTGGTGCACGATGCCGAACCCGGGCGGCACGACGCCAAAGGTGTCGAAGGCCTGCATGCCCCATTTCATGAATTCATAGCGCTCGCGGTTGCGCTGGAATTCGAGCTTCATGTTCAGGTCGATGGAGTCCTTGGCGCCGTAGTGGTCGACCATGATCGAATGGTCCACCACCAGGTCGACCGGCACCAGCGGTTCGATGGATTTCGGGTCCTTGCCCAGCTTGACGGCAACGCTGCGCATGGCGGCCAGGTCGGCCAGCAGCGGCACGCCGGTGAAGTCCTGCAAAATCACCCGCGCCACGACAAACGGAATTTCCTCGGTGCGCCCGGCCTGCGGCGCCCAGTGGGCCAG
>JAQGMN010000042.1 GCA_028292345.1 Polaromonas sp.
AACCCGCGACCCCCGGCGTGACAGGCCGGTATTCTAACCAACTGAACTACCACTCCTGGTAGCCTGGCGTTTGCTCTTGCGAGCCAAGTGCCTGACAAACTTGTGCTTTGTCCCTTCGCCTTGCAGCAAAGAAATTTGGCGACCCTACGGGGATTCGAACCCCGGTACCTACCGTGAAAGGGTAGTGTCCTAGGCCTCTAGACGATGGGGTCTTAACCTTGGAACTTCCGGTGCAGGCTTTTGGTAGCCTGCCACAAAACTTCAAAAACTTTCTCGACGTTGGTGGAGGTAAACGGGATCGAACCGATGACCTCTTGCATGCCATGCAAGCGCTCTCCCAGCTGAGCTATACCCCCCTTGGCCGCCAATTTCTCAGCAACCTGTCGAGCCTCAAATTATATCGACAAAAAATAGCCTTTTGAAAAGTTTCAAACTAAATTCAATCTGGCGATCACTTTTTCTCGCGCCATCAGTTCGACCACGGCATCGAGCGAAGGCGTTTGCGGTGTTCCGAGGAGCAGCACGCGCACGGGCATCGCCAGCTGCGGCATCTTGAGGCCCGTTTCTGCCAGCACCTGCTTGATCGCCGCGGCAATCGCCGGCCGGTTCCATTCGCAGCTTGCCAGCGCCTGCGACAGCTGGGCCAGTGCAGGCCTAACCGCCCCGGTGACATGGGTGCCGATGTCTTCCGGGCTGGCTTCGCCGCCGTTGACCAGCAGTTTGAGCCAGCCGGCCAGTTCGACCAGCGTGCTGCAGCGGTCCTTGAACAGCGCGCAGCCGCGTGCGAGCCAGGCGGTATCGACCTCGCCCACCCCCTGCTGCGCCAGGAAAGGCTGGACCCGCGCCGCCAGCTGGTCGTCAAGCATGGCCTTGAGGTGCTGGGCGTTGACCCAGCGCAGCTTGGCTTCGTCGAACTGCGCGGCGCTTTTCCCCAGATGGTCCAGGTTGAACCATTGCAGGAACTGCTCGCGGCTGAAAATCTCGTCATCGCCGTGGCTCCAGCCCAGGCGCGCCAGGTAGTTCACCATGGCGTCGGGCAGGTAGCCCTCGGCGGCGTACTGCGTCACCGGCTTGGCGCCATTGCGCTTGCTCATCTTCTCGCCCTGCTCGTTGAGCACCGTGGGCAGGTGGGCATAGACCGGCACCTCGCGGCCGAGCGCGCGGAAGATGTTGATCTGGCGCGGCGTGTTGTTCACATGGTCGTCGCCGCGAATCACATGCGTGATCGCCATGTCCATGTCATCGACCACCACGCAGAAGTTGTAGGTGGGCGTGCCGTCGGGCCGGGCAATCACCAGATCGTCGAGCTCGTCGTTGCTGATTTCGATGCGGCCCTTGACCTTGTCGTCCCAGACCACCGCGCCGCCCTGCGGATTCTTGAATCGCAGCACCGGCCTGACGCCTTCGGGAATCGCCGGCAGCGCCTTGCCGGGCTCGGGCCGCCAGGTGCCGTCGTAGCGCGGCTTTTCCTTGGCGGCCATCTGGGCTTCGCGCAAAGCGTCGAGCTCGGCCACGCTCATGTAGCACGGATAGACATGGCCGGCCGCGACCATCTCGGCCAGCACGGCCTTGTAGCGGTCCATGCGCTGCATCTGATAGAACGGCCCTTCGTCATGGTCCAGTCCCAGCCAGCGCATGCCTTCGATGATCACATCGACCGCCGCCTGGCTGGAACGCTCGACGTCGGTGTCCTCGATGCGCAGGATGAAGTCGCCGCCGGTGGCGCGGGCAAAGGCCCACGGGTACAGCGCCGAGCGGATGTTGCCCAGGTGGATGAAGCCGGTGGGCGAAGGGGCGAAGCGGGTTCGTGTCTTTTGTGTCATGTCAGGCTGTCCAGACCGCGTGCGAGGTCGGCTTTCAGGTCGTCGATATGTTCCAGGCCGGCCGCGAAGCGGATCAGGCCCTGGCTGATGCCGGCCGCCTGGCGCTGCGCCTCGGTGAGCCGGCCGTGGGACGTGGTGCCCGGGTGGGTGATGATGGACTTGGTGTCGCCCAGGTTGGTGGCAATGCTGACCACCTGCGTGCTGTCGATCACCTGGAAGGCATTGGCGCGCGCCGTTTCCGGGTCGCCGCCGCGCACGTCGAAGGACACCACGGCGCCGCCCAGCCCCGACTGCTGGCGCATCGCCAGTTCGTGCTGCGGGTGCGAGGCCAGGCCGGGGTAATAGACGCGGGTCACGGCCGGATGCGTTTCCAGCCAATGCGCCAGGCTCAGCGCCGTGGCGCTTTGCGCCTGCATGCGGATGCGCAGCGTTTCCAGGCCCTTGAGCACCACCCACGCATTGAACGGCGCCAGCACCATGCCGGCGGTGCGCACGATGGGGCCGAACACATCGACGATGAGCTTGGCCGGCCCGCAGATCGCACCCGCCATGACCCGGCCCTGCCCGTCCAGGTACTTGGTGCCCGAATGGATGATCAGGTCGACGCCCAGCGCGGCCGGCCGCTGCAGCGCCGGAGAACAGAAACAGTTGTCCACCGCCAGCAGTGCGCCGCCCGCATGCGCCACCTCGGCCAGCGCCCGGATGTCGCACACCTCGGTCAGCGGATTGGTCGGGGTTTCGGCGAACAGCAGCCTGGTGTTGGGGCGCATGGCGGCCTGCCACTGCGCAATGTCGGTCTGCGAGACAAAGGTCGTCTCGACGCCGAACTTGGCGAACTCCTTGCCGAACAGGTTGAGCGTCGAGCCGAATACCGACTGCGAGCACACGACATGGTCGCCCGCGCGGAGCAGGCCCATGCCCATCATCAGGATGGCCCCCATGCCGCTGGACGCGGCAATGGCGGCTTCGGTGCCTTCCATCGCGGCCAGCCGCTGCTCGAAGGCGGCCACCGTCGGGTTCGAGGTGCGCGAATAGGTGAAGCCTTCCTCGGTGCCGGCAAAGCGGCGCGCCGAGGTTTCGGCGTCGGGCTGCACGAAGCCGCTGGTCAGGTACAGCGCCTCGGAATTCTCGCCAAACTGGCTGCGCTCGATGCCGGCGCGAACGGCCAGCGTGTCGGGGTGCAGGTTGTCGGGTAGCGCTTGCCGGGTCATCTCAAGCCTCCTGCGGATTGGGCAGCGCCAGGCGCGAGACATCGACATCGCTGTCTTCGCCGATTTTCTCGGCGGTGTCGCCGCGCGACGAATTCATCGCGGCAATGGTGTCGGCGGTCACGTCGCCGGTCACGTACACGCCGTCGAAGCACGACGCGTCAAAGCCATCGAGCTCGGTATTCAGCGAGCGGATGGCGCGCTTCATGCCCTCGACATCCTGGTAGATCAGCGCATCGCAGCCGATTTCCTTGCGGATCTCCTCGATGCTGCGGTTGTGCGCCACGAGTTCACCCGGCGTGGGCATGTCGATGCCATACACGTTGGGAAAGCGCACCGGCGGCGCGGCGCTGGCCAGGTAGACCTTGCGCGCGCCGGCATCGCGCGCCATCTGCACGATTTCGCGGCTGGTGGTGCCGCGCACGATGGAATCGTCGACCAGCAGCACATTGCGGCCCTTGAACTCGCTGGCGATCACGTTGAGCTTCTGGCGCACCGATTTCTTGCGAACGCCCTGCCCCGGCATGATGAAGGTGCGGCCGACATAGCGGTTTTTCACAAAGCCCTCGCGGTAGGGAATGCCCAGCAGGTGCGCCAGCTGCGTGGCACTGGGGCGGCTGGACTCGGGAATCGGGATGATCACGTCGATCTCGCTGGGCGGCACGGTCGAGACGACGCGCTTGGCCAGCGTCTCGCCCAGGTTCAGGCGCGCCTGGTAGACGGAAATGCCGTCGAGCACCGAATCGGGACGCGCCAGGTAGACAAACTCGAAAATGCAGGGCATGAGCTGCGCCTTGGCCGCGCACTGCTCGGCATGCACCTTGCCGTCCATGTCGACATACACCGCCTCTCCTGGCGCGATGTCGCGCTCGAACTGAAAGCCCGTGCCTTCGAGCGCCACCGACTCGCTGGCGACCATCACGCTGGCGCCGCCTTCGTTCTGGCCGTGGCCGATGCACAGCGGGCGGATGCCGAAGGGGTCGCGAAACGCCAGCAG
>JAQGMN010000006.1 GCA_028292345.1 Polaromonas sp.
GCCGCGCGCCACGCCACCTCCGACTGGATGGAGATCGAAAAGCAGCGCGGCATTTCCGTCGCCAGCTCGGTCATGCAGATGGAATACCGCGGTTGCGTGATCAACCTGCTCGACACGCCCGGCCACCAGGACTTCTCCGAAGACACCTACCGCGTGCTGACCGCCGTCGATGCCGCGCTGATGGTGATTGACGCGGCCAACGGCGTCGAGCCGCAGACGCGCCGCCTGCTGCAGGTCTGCCGCGCGCGCGGCACGCCGATCCTGACCTTCGTCAACAAGATGGACCGCGAGGTGCAGGACCCGATGAACATCATGGACGAGATCGAGCGCGAACTTGGCATGGCGGTGGTGCCCTTCACCTGGCCGGTCGGCATGGGCAAGCTGTTCCACGGCGTGTACGACCGGCGCGAGGAGCGGATGCGCGTCTTCAGCCCCGGCGAGGACAAGGCCGGGGGCGACGATGAAATCCTGGCGGGCCTGGACAATGCGGAAGCTGGCAAGCGCTTTGGCGCCGAGTTCACGCAGGCGCAGGACGAACTCGAACTGCTCGAAGGCGCCTCGCCCGAATTCAACCGCGCCGAATTCCTGGCGGGCCGGCAGACGCCGATGTTCTTCGGTTCGGCGATCAACAACTTCGGCGTGCAGGAAGTGCTCGACGCGCTGGTGGACCTGGCGCCGGCGCCTGCCGACCGCCCGGCGATGCAGCGGATCGTGCATCCGGACGAAAAGAAATTCTCGGGCGTGGTGTTCAAGATCCAGGCCAACATGGACCCGGCGCACCGTGACCGGATCGCCTTCTTGCGCGTGGCCAGCGGCGAATTCACGCGCGGCATGCGGCTGAAGGTGGTGCGCAGCGGAAAGGAAATCCGGCCCAACACGGTGGTCAGCTTCATGAGCCAGCGCCGCGAGCTGCTGGACACGGCGTTTGCCGGCGACATCATCGGCATCCCGAACCACGGCGTGCTGCAGCTGGGCGACACGCTGACCGAAGGCGAGGCCTTGCAGTTCACCGGCCTGCCCTTTTTTGCACCGGAAATGTTCCGCGCGGTGGAGGTGGCTGACCCGCTGCGCAGCAAGCAGTTGCGCGCCGGCCTGACGCAGCTGGGCGAGGAAGGCGCGATCCAGGTCTTTCGCCCGATTGCCGGGTCATTGCTGCTGCTGGGCGCCGTCGGCCAGCTGCAGTTCGAGGTGGTGGCGCACCGGCTGGAGCATGAATACGGCGTCAAGGCGCGCATCATGCAGAGCAACTTCAACCTGGCGCGCTGGGTGACGTGCGATGACCCCAATGAGCTGAAAAAATTCATGGACGCCAATGCGCACCGCGTCGCGCTCGACGCCGTCGATGCGCCGACGCTGCTGGTTGATCACAGCGCCACGCTGCGCGCCGTTGAGCAGCAGTGGCCGAAAATCAAGTTCCACGGGCTGCGCGAGCACGCCGGGCTGGTGTTTCAGGCAAAAATGTAGTGTTTTGGCCGTTTTCGCAGGCGCTGCTTTCTTCATTAGCTATAGATAAAGTAGCAAATGGCTTGCGCTGCAAACCGGCAAAATAGTCTCAGGCGGCAGATGCATGGTTTCCAGAAGAGCGCTTCGCGGCACCGAGCCGCTGGGCTATGTCAAGCCGCCGGGACCCCTGCTGTGCCCGCTGTGCGGCAGGTTGCTTGAACCCGGCGCCAGCACTGACGAACACCACCTGGTGCCGCGCAGCCAGGGCGGCAAGGCCAAGGCGCTGATTCACCGTATTTGTCACCGCAAAATACACGCCACGTTCAGCGAGCGTGAACTGGCCCGGGATTTCAGCACTTGGGAGGCGCTTCGGGCGCATCCGCAAATTGCCGAATTCGTTGCCTGGCTGGCCGGAAAACCGCCCACTTTTTACGACAATTCGCGCAGGCCAAAAGGTCGGCGCTAGACGGAAAAAAGCCGCAAACGCCCTGGCATTTGCGGCCCGGAGGGTTCCTCGCACCAGGCGGGCAGCAGGAACCTCGCCCCTTGGCTGAAGCTTCAAGCGGCGGGCAAGATCACCCGGTCAATGGCATGCACCACGCCGTTGCTGGTCAAGACATCGGTCGCGATGATTTTCGAGCTGCGGCTGCGCTGGTCGGTGATGGTCAGGTCTGCATTGACACGCAAGGTAGTGCCTTGCACCGTGGCGATGTTGCTGCCCACAGGGATTTCAGCCTGAAGCACCCGTCCTGGCACCACATGGTAGGTCAGCACCCGGGTTAAAAGCGCCGTGTTGGCCAGCAAGGCGGCCTTGCTGACGCCAAGCTCGGCCAGCAGGGCTGCAAATGCGTCGTTGGTAGGCGCGAACACGGTGAATGGACCCGTTCCCGAAAGTGTGCCTTGCAAATTGGCAGCCACCACCGCTTCCACCAGGATGCTGAACTGCGGCAATGCCTGCGCGGTTTGCACAATGTTCCTGTCTGCAGGCAGCAGGACACGGTCAACCACATGCACCACGCCATTGCCCGCTTGAATATCGGTCGCCAGGATCGCCGGCTTGCGATTGCGCCCATCGGTGATGGTCAATACCGCGCCGTTCGCATCGATCTTGAAGACGCCTCCCTGAACGGTGGAAATGGCCTTGCCCAGCGGAATCTGGGCGCGTTCGACTTTTCCTGCAAGCACGTGGTAGGTCAGGACCGCCGTCAGCAGGGGCTTGTCTGCCAGGAGCTGCGCCTTGGTCAGATTGAGCTCGCCCAACAGGGCCGCAAAAGCCGCGTTGTTGGGCGCGAAGACGGTGAAGGGACCCGCGCCTTTCAGCGTGGCTGTCAGGTCTGCGGCAATGACCGCTTCAACCAGAATGCTGAGGTCGGGGTTGGCCTGGGCCAGCTGAACGACATCGGGCAGCGGTGCCGGAGCGTCGTCGTCGCCGCCTCCGCATGCCGTCAACAGGCCGGAGGCTGCGGCCAGACCGGCCAACAAGATCACGTTTCTGCGGCGCATCACTTTCTCCTTGAAGATGAATAAAAGGTGGTTGAACTTTTGCAAGTGGTCGCAAAACTTCTGCGTTTCCGAAAAACAAAACCGGACGTTGGAAAAAGCCCTGCATCGCGGGCTTTTTCCGGTCTACTGAATTGACGAAGGTCGCTTACTTGGGCAGCAGCACCTTGTCCACGACGTGGATCACGCCGTTGGACTGCATCACGTCGGCAATGGTGACGGTGGCCGAGCCGCCCTTTTCATCCATCACCATGACCTTGCCGTCCTTGGCGGTGGCGCTCAAGCTGCCGCCGGCCACGGTCTTGAGCGTGGCCTTGCCCTTGCCTGCGGTGATCGCCTTGGTCAGCGCGGCCGCATCCATCTTGCCGGCGACGACGTGGTAGGTCAGGATGCCGGAGAGCATGGCCTTGTTTTCAGGCTTGAGCAGCGTGTCGACCGTGCCGGCCGGCAGCGCGTCAAAGGCGGCGTTGGTCGGCGCGAACACGGTGAAGGGACCGGCGCCTTTGAGCGTGTCCACCAAGCCGGCGGCCTTGACGGCAGCAACCAGCGTGGTGTGGTCCTTGGAATTGACGGCGTTGTCGATGATGTCCATGGTCGGCAGCATCGAGGCGCCGCCCACCATCTTCTGCGCAAACGAGGACGCAGCCGAAAGCGACAGGGCCATGGCCAGGCCGATGGACGCGAGTTGGTGTTTTGTCTGCATGTGAAATCCTTGAAATGAAGTTGAGGGGGTTTGAGCTTCCTCGCCCGCCGCCATCAAGATGGATTCGCGGCCGGCTGCAATGAATACGGCGCCGTGCGCCCGCCGGATTCAAGGCATTACCTTTTGCAACAACTCACTTCAAGCCTGCCGGGCTGGGATCAGGGACGCCCGGCCCGGTCAATGCGCGTGGGCGGCAAAGAAAGCGCGGACCGCCTGCGGATAGATCAGGTGCTCCTGCGTCAGGATGCGGGCTGCGAGCGTGTCGGCCGTGTCGCCCGGCAAGACCGGCACCGCCGCCTGCGCCAGGATCTGGCCGTGGTCCAGTTCGGCGGTGACCTGGTGCACCGTGGTGCCGGCCAGCTTGCAGCCCATGTCGATGGCGCGCTGGTGCGTGTGCAGGCCGGCAAAGGCCGGCAGCAGCGACGGATGGATGTTGACCAACCGGCCCGCATACTGCTGGGCAAAGCCGGGCGTCAGGATGCGCATGAAGCCGGCCAGCACCACCAGCTGCGGCGCATGCGCCTCGATGCGGGCCATGAGCGCCGCGTCGAACGCCTCGCGCGAATCGAAATCGCGGTGGTTCACGACGTCGGTGGCGATGCCCAGGTGCCTGGCCAGCGCCAGGCCGCCGGCGTCCGGCTTGTTGCTGATGACAGCGGCGACCCGCACGCCGAGCTTGCCTTGCCAGTGTTCTTTTTGCGCGGCGCGGGCAATGGCGGCCATGTTCGAGCCGCTGCCTGAAATCAGGATGACGATGTTTTTCATTGTTCTAAGATTATCCCCATGAGAACCCTGACACCCCATGAAGCCCGCGTGCTGGCCACCCTGATGGAAAAAGCCCGCACCGTTCCCGACAGCTACCCGCTGTCGCTCAACACCCTGGTGCTCGGCTGCAACCAGAAAACCAGCCGCGACCCGGTGATGGACCTGACCGAAGCGCAGGCGCAGGCGGCCATCGACAGCCTCAAGAAGCAGAGCCTGGTGTTCGAGGCCAGTTCGAGCCGCGTCACGCGCTTCGAGCACAATTTCCAGCGCGGCTTTGGCGTGACCGAGCCGCAGGCGGTGCTGCTGGGCCTGTTGATGCTGCGCGGCCCGCAGACGCCGGGCGAATTGCGGCTGAACAGCGAGCGCTGGTACAAGTTTGCCGACATCGCCAGCGTCGAGGAGGCGCTGGCCGAACTCAAGGCGCGCGGCGACGACAGCGGCGCGCCGATGGTGGTCCAGCTGGCGCGTGCCGCCGGCATGCGCGAGCAGCGCTGGGCGCACCTGCTGTGCGGCGAATCGCTCTTGATGCCCTACACGCAGGCGGGCACGGGCGACGAGGCCGTCGACCGCGAAACCGAGCCGGTTTCCCTGGGCCAGGCAGAACGATTGCAACAGCGTATTGATTTGCTTGAAAGCCAGGTGGCGCACCTGTATAAAGAACTCGGCCTGTCACAGGCCTGACAGGGCGGCACGCGCGTCCGTGCTAAAAATAAAAAAACTGGAGACACCCCCCATGGATTTAGCGTTCACCCCTGAAGAGCAGGCCTTTCGCGAAGAGATTCGCGCCTGGGTCCAGGCCAACTTGCCGGCCGACATTTCCCACAAGGTCCACAACGCCCTGCGCCTATCGCGCGACGACATGCAGCGCTGGGCCAGGATTTTGGGCAAGAAAGGCTGGCTGGGCCACGGCTGGCCGAAGGAATTCGGCGGCCCCGGCTGGAACGCGGTGCAAAAGCATTTGTTCGAGGAAGAATGCGCGCTGGCCGGCGCGCCGCGCGTCGTGCCCTTCGGCCCGGTGATGGTCGCGCCGGTCATCATGGCCTTCGGCACGCCCGAGCAGCAGCAGCGCTTCTTGCCCGGCATCGCCAGCGGCGATGTATGGTGGAGCCAAGGCTACAGCGAGCCGGGCGCGGGTTCGGACCTGGCGTCGGTCAAATGCAAGGCTGAAAGAAAAACAGTCCCGGGCCAGGGCGACACATTCATCGTCAACGGCCAGAAGACCTGGACCACGCTGGGCCAGTATGGCGAATGGATTTTCTGCCTGGTGCGCACCAGCAACGAAGGCAAGCCGCAGACCGGCATTTCCTTTTTGCTGATCGACATGGCCTCGCCCGGCGTGACGGTGCGGCCAATCAAGCTGCTCGACGGCGAATCCGAGGTCAACGAGGTCTGGTTCGACAACGTCGAAGTGCCGGCCGAGAATTTGATTGGCGAGGAAAACAAGGGCTGGACCTATGCCAAGCATTTGCTCAGCCACGAGCGCACCAACATCGCCGACGTGAACCGCTCCAAGCGCGAACTGGAGCGCCTCAAGCGCGTTGCGCGGGCTGAAGGGGTTTATGACAACCTGCGTTTTCGCGACGAAATTGCCAGGCTTGAAGTGGATGTGGTGGCACTCGAAATGCTGGTCCTGCGCGTGCTGTCGGCCGAGAAGTCGGGCAAGAACTCGCTCGACATCGCCGGCCTGCTCAAGATCAAGGGCAGCGAAATCCAGCAGCGCTATGCCGAACTCATGATGCTGGCCGCCGGCCCGTTCAGCCTGCCGTTCATCGAGGAAGCGATGGAGGCCGGCTGGCAGGGCGACTTCCCCGGCGGCGCGGTGGCCAATGCGCCGCTGGCCTCGACCTATTTCAACCTGCGCAAGACGACGATCTACGGCGGCTCCAACGAGGTGCAGCGCAACATCGTCTCGCAGTTCGTGCTCGGCTGAGTGAACCAGAATTTAAAGGACAGGCATCATGGATTTTGATTTCACCGACGACCAGGAATCGCTGCGCGACGCGACGCGCAAATGGGTTGAAAAGGGGTACGGCTTCGAACGGCGCGGCGGCATCGTCCAGGCCGGCGGGTTTTCACGCGATGCCTACGGCGAACTGGCCGACCTGGGGCTGGCGGGGCTCTACATTCCCGAGGACAACGGCGGCATGGGCATGGGGCCGGTCGAGGGCATGGTGGTCATGGAAGAACTCGGGCGCGGCATCGTGCTCGAACCGTTCGCCCAGACGCTGATCGCCGGCGGCGTGCTGTCGGGTTATACGCCCGAGGCCGTCAAATCCGGCTGGCTGCCCAAAATCGCCTCGGGCGAAAGCCTGGTGGTGCTGGCCCACCAAGAACGCGCCGCGCGCTACCATTTTGAAAAATGTGAAGCAAAAGCGGCCTTTGCGCAGGGTGCATGGGCGCTGACAGCTATCAAAAGCATAGTACCCGCCGGCGACCACGCCGACGCGTTCATCGTGCCCGCGATGGCCGACGGCCAGATGGCGCTGTTTCTGGTGGAATGCGCGGCGGCCGGCGTGACCACGCGCGGCTACGTGACGCAGGACGGGGCGCGCGCCGCCGACCTCACGCTGACCGACGCGCCCGCCGTGCTGGTCACGCAGGGCGGCCTGGCCGCGCTGGCGCATGCCATCGACATCGGCATCGCCGCCACCTGCGCCGAGGCCGTTGGCGTGATGGACCAGGCGCTGGCCGTCACCGTCGAGTACATGAACACGCGCAAGCAGTTCGGCGTGGCCATCAGCAGCTTTCAAGCGCTGCGCCACCGGGTTGCCGACATGAAGATGCAGCTGGAACTCGCCCGCTCCATGAGCTATTACGCGTCGCTCAAGCTGGGTGCGCCGGCGGACGAACGCCGCCGGGCGCTGGCGCGGGCCAAGTACCAGCTCGGCGTGTCGATGCGCTTTGTCGGCCAGCAGGCGGTGCAGCTGCACGGCGGCATCGGCGTGACCGACGAGTACATCGTGAGCCACTATTTCAAGAAGCTGACGCAGCTGGAAATGACCTTTGGCGACACCCTGCACCACCTGGGCGAAGTCTCAAGCCGCATGCAGGACACGGCGGGCGTGTTCGCCTGAAGCTGAACCCAGGGCGCGGCGAATCGATTCCGCCGCGCCCTGCCCTTTTCACACAACCGGCCCGCACAGTGCGGGCTGGTTTTTTTCAATGTTGCCGCGCCTGATCAAAAGCCCAGCACATGCGGCAGCCAGGTCGACAGCGCCGGCACGAAGGTCAGCAGCATCAGCACCACCAGATGCGCCAGCAGGAAGGGCGGCAATTCCTTCGTCAGCTCGGCCATCGACACCCGCGTGGCCACGGCGGTCACGAACAGCAGGCCCCCCACCGGCGGCGTGATCATGCCCAGCGTCAGGTTCACGATCACCACCATGGCAAAGTGGATCGGGTCGATGCCCAGCGCGGCGGAAATCGGCGCCAGGATCGGCACCAGGATCATGATGCCCGGCAGCGGCTCCATGAAAATGCCAAAGACCAGCAGCAGGATGTTGACCGCGATCAGGAAGACCCAGGGCGAAAGCTCCCAGCCCACGATCAGTTGCGAGACCGCCTGCGGAACGCCTTCCACCGTCAGCACCCAGGCAAAGGCGGCAGACGCGGCCATCACCAGCAGCACCGAAGCCGTCAGCAGCGCCGAGCGCGCCGCAATGGTCGGCAAGGCCTTCCACTCCAGCGTGCGGTAGACCCACTTGCCGCAGGCCAGCGCATAGAACACCGCGACCACCGAGGCTTCCGTCGGCGTGAAGATGCCCGAGCGGATGCCGACCAGGATCAGCACGATCAGCAGCAGCGCCGGAATGGCCTTGAAGCTGTTGAGCCACATGTCACGGGCCGACGGGCGCGGCTCGGTCGAGCGGTAGCCGCGCTGGCGGCAAACCCGCCAGTTGACAAAGGCCATGGCCAGGGCGATCAGGATGCCGGGAATGAAACCGGCGATGAACAGCCCGCCGACCGAGACCTGTTCGTCCTGCATGGCGTAGATGATCATTGCGATCGACGGCGGAATGATGGGCCCGACAATCGCCGTGCTGGCCGTCAGCGCGGCGGCATAGGGCCGCGAATAGCCGGCTTTTTCCATCATCCTGACCATCATCGAGCCCGGGCCGGCGGCATCGGCCAGGGCCGAGCCGGAAATGCCCGAGAACAGCGTCAGCGACAGCACGTTGGCATAGCCCAGCCCCCCGCGCAAATGGCCGACGAACTGCGCGGCAAAGCGCAGCAGCACCGCCGTCAGCGCCCCGCCCGACATGAGTTCGGCCGCCAGGATGAAAAAGGGCACGGCCATCAGCGGAAAGCTGTCGATGCCTGTGAACATTTCCTTGAACACGATGAGCTGCGGATAGCGCCCGCCAATGAAAACCGCCAGCGCGGCCGACATGGCCAGCGCAAAAGCGACGGGAAAGCCCAGCACCATCAGCACGATGGCGGCAATGAAAAGTGTGGTGGTCATGAAATCAAGGCCTTCATCAGGTCAGAGCGAGGCCGCGGCGTCGGCGTCCATTTCCGCCGACTGCTGGTAGCTGCCGTCGTTGACGTAGCCGCGAACGATGAAAAGCAGGTGAATGAACACCAGGAAAAAGCCCACCGGCATGGCCGCGTATATCCAGGAAATCGCAATGTCGGTGGCCGCCGTGGTCTGGAACCGGGTCGCCCACACATACATCGCCGAGGAATACGTCATGACCAGCGCGAAAATGCCAATGCCCACCGCCACCACGGTGCGAAGGACCCTGGCCATGGGGGTGCTGACGGCGCTGTGAAGGTTGTCGATGGCCACATGCCCGCCAAAGCGCAGCACCAGGCCGGCGCCCAGAAAAGTCACCCAGGTCATCAGGTGCCGGGCGACTTCTTCTGCCCAGACGATGGAGTCGCCCGTGGTGTAGCGCAGCACCACATTGGCAAACACGATGCAGGCCATGGCCAGCAGCAGCACGATCAGCAGCCAGCGGTTGCTGGCGACCAGGATGCGTTCAATGCGATTGAGCATGGGGCAGTGCGGCGCCGGGCGGCGCCCTCCTCGATGAAATTTTCAAAGAAACGCCCGGGCAGGCCGGGCGTTGAGGTCTTCAGGCGCGTTCCGTGCCTGGAAACGGGATCACTTGGCGCTGCCGATGTCGTCCAGGGTTTTCTGGCCGAACTTGGTGGCGTACTGCTTGTAGGCGGGCGCCATCGCCGCCTTGAAGGCGGCCCGGTCCACCTCGGTCACCACCTGCATGCCGTGCGACTTGATTTCCTCGACGCCTTTTTTCTCGACCTCGTCGACGAATTGGCGCGACGCCAGCGCACCGGTCCGCGCGCCCTCGGTGAAGGCGGCCTTCTGCGCATCATTCAGGGTGTTCCAGAAACCCGGGGACACGATCAATGCCATGGGCGCGTAAACATGCGAGGTCAGCGTCATGTACTTCTGCACCTGCCACAGCTTGGCCGAGACGATCACGGATATCGGGTTTTCCTGGCCGTCGATGGTGCCCTGCTGCAAGGCGCCAATCACTTCAGGCCAGGACATCGGCGTGGGCGAAGCGCCCAGCGTGCGAAAGGCGGTGATGTGGACCGGGTTCTCGGTCACGCGGATCTTCAGGCCCTTCAAATCTTCAGGCTTGGCCACCGCGCGCTTGTTGTTGGTGAGGTGCCGAAAGCCCTGCTCGCCCCATGCCAGGGCGATCAGGCCACGGGCGCGGAACTTGGCCAGCAAGTCCTGGCCGAATTTTCCGTCCAGCACCGCACGCGCATGGGCCGTGTCGCGAAACAGAAAGGGAATGTCGACCGCCCCCACATCGGGCACGAAATTGCTCAGGGCGCCGGTGGAGACAATGACCGCCTCGACCGTACCCAGTTGCAGCCCTTCGATCAGTTCGCGCTCGCCGCCCAGGGCGCTCGAAGGAAAGTGGTTGAATTTGAACGCCTGGTTCGTGCTCTTTTCCACCGAATCCGACCAGGCCTTGGCGCCGGCCCCGAAATGGGAATTGACGGCCAGCGCATAGCCGAGCTTGACGTCCCTGGCCTGGGCAAGGGCGGCACCCGTCGAAACGGCCAGGGCTGCGGCGGCGCAGGTCGCGATGAAGGTGCGGCGAATGGGGGTCATGATGTCATCCTTGTTCTGGTGGCTGCAAATGGGAGACGGTATTGTAGGTTCCGCCTTCAGCCCGGTAATTAGCGGGCAAAGCAGGCCACTCGCCGACCGGAATTCAGAATAAAAGCAAGGTGTAGCGCTTATTCCGCAAGCGCAAGCAGCTATTCAAATAATAGCTAAAAGTCTGAGCCCTCAGCGCGTGGGCGGCCGATGGTGAAAACGCACGTGCGCCGCTCAACTCAGGCAGCGGTTGACCCGGACCGGGCTCAGAAAAAGGCAGCGGCGTGCCGCGCCGGATCAATTGAGCAAACGCGACGACTTGGGAACGTGGGCCATCAAGAACTCCATCTGGTCGGCCAGGATGCGGCGGTTGCGCAGGATGAAGTCTTCCCACAGGCTGGGCACGTAGGGCGTGTAGAGCAGCGGCATGTGGGCCTGCTCGGGGGTGCGGTTGCTCTTGCGGTGGTTGCAGGCGCGGCAGGCGGTGACGACGTTCATCCAGCTGTCCACGCCGCGCTGCGCCAGCGGGATGATGTGCTCGCGCGTCAGGTCGTCCTCGCCCACATGGTCGGCGCAATAGGCGCAGACATTGCGGTCGCGGATGAACAGCTTGCTGTTGGTCAGGCCCGGCACCAGGTCGAACGGGTTGATGCTGGGCACGCCCTTGGTGCCGATGATGCTGTTGACATGGATGATCGACTGCTCGCCGGTGATGGCGTTGTG